>JBKPBQ010000403.1:0-13631 GCA_046726955.1 Acidobacteriota bacterium | reverse complement strand
TCGACAGGAGCGAAATCCAATGCCGCTCCAAGCTCGCCCGACCCGCCCCGCCCGTCCCTTCCCCCAGATCGGCTCGGGGTGCCTTGGAGGGCGGCATGCGGAGGGAGTGGATCTGGGGGGTGGCGGCGCTCCTCGCCGCGGCACCCGTGCTCGCGGACCCCGAGCCGATCACGAACGTCCGGCTGAAGAGCCGACCCGATCGTCGCTGGGTGAGGACGATGGTCGAGGACGCGGCGGAACGATTCGCCCGCCCGGAGTGCAGCCGCGTGCTGTCGGAGCTCCGGGACGCGGAAGGGCGGCCGCTCCAGGTGAAGCTGGAGGCGACCGGCGTCGACGCCCGGACGTACATGCTCGAGCGGGTCTTCTTCTACGACGCGGACCAGCGGAGCGCCTGCCGGTCCGACGGTGTCGTCGCCTTCACGACGCCCGAAAGCCGCGTCGTGCGGATCTGCCCGCGGTTCGGCACGCTCCACGGCAAGAGCGACGACTACACGCGCGCCTACCTCATCCACGAGACGCTCCACACGCTGGGGCTCGGCGAGAACCCCCCGTCGCCCTCCGCGATCACGGAGGTCGTGCTCAAGCACTGCCGGTAGGAGTGGCCTCATCGTGGACGCGCGGACGACGACAGGGGGCGCGTCAGCTCGTCGGCCGTGACGAAGCGCGGCTCGACGTCGATGGGCACGCCCTTCAGCCGGTCGAGGACGCGCTTCACCTCCGGTCGCACGACGCCCATGCGGTCCACGAGGTCGCGGGCCTTCGCGTAGCTCCCCTCGGCCTCGACGGTCAGGATCTCGCGGGAGAGGTCGGCGACGGCGGCCTTGATGCGCGCCCCGTCCACCGCGAACGTCCCGTCCGCGGCCACGCGCACGGCGCCGCGGTCGAGGAGGTCGTTGAGCTGGATCGCCTGGCCTCGCCCGTGGGCGTCGTTCGTGCCGAAGCGGATCGAGCGGAAGGCGGAGGCGAGGAACGTTACGTAGAGCGTCCGCTCCATCGACTTGTCCACGACGCCCTTGTCGATGAGCTGCTGCAGCGCCCAGAGGCCGGAGATGTCGGCCTTGGCCTCCTCCATCGCGCTGTACGTGTCCTTGAGCTCCTGGCGAACCGTGGTCTTCTGTCCTCCCGCCGTGATGTTGTGGGGGCCGAGACCGTGCATCAGCTCGTGCATGAGGATGTGCGTGAAGAAGGCCTCGAAGGCGACCTTGTCCTGGTCGCCGGCGGAGAGGACCACGCGCGCGATCGGCCGCAGGACCTTCTCGAACTTCGCCTCCTGCGTGTTCTTGAGCATGATGCGCTTGGTCCCGCGGGCGGAGACGATGCGCTCGTCGTTGGGGAGGTTGTAGGCCGCGGTCTGGACGTCGTGGTTCCCGTCGCCCGCCGAGAAGACGACGTCCACCACCTTGATCGGAGCCATCCCGCCGAGCTTGGGGTTGCGGTGACGTGGATCGACGGGCAGCCGGTCTTCCAGCCACTGCAGCTCCGAGGCGAACCGCTCGAGCTTCTTCGTCTCCGCGTCGTCGCGGACCGTGATGAAGGCTTCGAAGGCGGCCTTGTAGTTGAACCACTCGTCCTCGTAGACCTCGTAGGGGCCGATGGTGGGCTCCACCGCGGACTGGAGCTCCATCCACGCGACGTCGCTCTCGTAGTAGTCGTTCGTGAGGAAGGCCTGCGCGCGCTTCTCGAGGAAGGTCTTGAGCGTGGCGTCCCCCGTGAGCGCGGCCGCCTGTCGCAGCAGCTCCGCGGCCTCGGCGAGCTCTCCCTGGTACTCGAGGCTGTAGGAGACGGCCACGAAGCCTCCGTCGGGCTTGCGCCGGATCGTGGTGAAGAAGCCGGCGGCTTCCTTCCGTGCGTCCTCCGAGAGCGTCTTGAGCCAGGCCTCGACGTCCACCTTCGTGGCGCTCGCGGGGTAGAAGTTTGCTCCCTCCGGTTTCTTAGGGACGTTCGGAAGGAACGGCGCGTCCTGGTCGGGCCGCGACCACGGGCCCTTCATGATCCGGAAGTAGCGCAGCCGCGCCTGGCCGAGCGGCGAGGGATCGCCGACGAGCTCGAGCAGCCGCGACTCGCTGCCCGCCCAGACCTGGCGCAGGAAGATCGCGTCCACGAGACGCGCCGCCTCGACGAGCTTCGCCAGCGCCTGCCGCTCGCTCTCGGGCAGCCGGGTGACGTCGGCGCCGAGATCGGCCGGGGCGAAGCGGTCGGCGAGCTCCCGGAGGCGCGTCTCGTCGGGAAGCGCCGCCTCGTCGGCGGGGCCGAGACGAGGGGCGGCGAGGAAGGCGATCAGGATGACCAGGAACCGGCAGTGCCGACGCATGAGTCTCCTTTCGGTCAGGATTTCCGGACGGGCCGTCGGGACAGCAGCATGAGCAGCCCGAGCCCGCACACCCCCGAGGCGATCTGCGACACGTCCTGCAGCGGATCGCGCCAATCGCGGCTGAACGCGAAGGCCTGGGCGGCGAAGAGGCCGAGGAGGAGGGCGAGCTTCGGATCGCGCACGCGCACCAGCTGGATGAGCGTCACCACGGTGGCGGCGAGGTAGAAGCCGACCAGGTCAGTCTCCCGCGATCGGGGCTACCTCCACGAGCGCGTCGTAGAAGGTCGCGCCGCCGCCCATGTCCGTCAGCTCCTGGCCGGTGACCGCGTTGGCGTTGCGTCCTCCCGGGCACATCTTGGCCCACCAGATCGACAGTCCCACCACGAGGCCGGGCCGCGAGGCATCGGACACCCGGGCCCGCGCCTGGAACTCGCCGCGATCGTTGAAGACGCGGACCATCTGCCCGTCGTGGATCCCGCGCGCCGACGCGTCGAGCGGGTGGACGGTGACGCTCGGCTCGCCCTCGCGACGCACGAAGACGGGCTGCGCCGAGAAGGTCGAATTCAGGAAGTGATGCGCGGGTGGCGAGATGAAGGCGAGCGGGAAGCGCCGGGCGAGGTCCGGCGACGACAGGACGTTCTCGCGCGGCGGGATGTAGCCGGCGACCGGGTCGAGCCCTTCCTTCTCCAGGCCGTCGGCGCGGAGCTCGCACTTGCCGGACGGCGTCGGCACGCCGCCCTCCGCGAACGGGACGTGCGGATCGGGGACGCTCAGCCGCACTGATCCTTCCGTCTCGAGCCGCTCGAAGCTGATCCCCGCGAGGTGGGGATGGCTCCAGTCGAGGGCCTGCCGCGCCATCTCCTCGTCGCTGTCGCGGAGCGACTCATGGTCGAGGCCCATCCGGGCGGCCAGCCGGCGGAAGAGCTCCGTGTTCGGCATCGACTCGCCCACCGGCGCGATCGCGGGTCGGCTGAGGCTCACGTAGAGGTGGCCGTAGGCGCGGTGGATGTCGTAGTGCTCGAGCGTGGTGGTGGCCGGCAGCACGATGTCCGCGTAGTCCACCGTGTCGGTGGCGAAGAGCTCGTGGACGACGACGAAGAGGTCGTCGCGGAGGAGGCCTCGGCGCACGCTCTCCTGGTCGGGCGCGACCGCCGCGGGGTTCGAGTTGTAGACGAAGAGCGCCTTGACCGGCGGATCGAGCGCCGCGTCCGTGAGGATGCGTCCGAGCTGGCTCTTGTTGAGCGTGCGCGTGCCCGGGGGCACGAGGTCCGGCCGCTCGAGAGCGTCCGTGGCCAGAGGGAAGGTGCCCGAGGTGGAGAGGAGCGCTCCGCAGCCGGGATGGCGCCAGGCGCCCGTTAGGGCGGGCAAGCAGGCAATGGTGCGGACCGCCATGCCGCCGCCGGCGTGGCGGTTCAAGCCGTAGTTGATGCGGATGGCCGAGTGCTTCGTCTCGCCATAGGCGCGGGCGAACGCCTCGACCTCCTCGACGGTGAGACCGGTCGTGGCCGCCGTCTTCTCGACCGTCCACTCCGCCGCCCGATCCCGGACCTCCTCCCAGCCCAGGGCGTGGCGCTCCAGGTAGTCCCGGTCGAGGAGGCCGTCGCGGAAGAGGACGTGCATCACGCCGAGGGCGAGGGCGGCGTCCGTGCCGGGCAGGAGAGCCAGGTGGACGTCCGATTTCTCCGCCGTGCGCGACCGGAAGGGATCGATCGTGACGAGCCGCGCCCCGCGCCGCCGCGCCTCCTCCACGAAGGGCCAGAAGTGGACGTTCGAGCTGACGATGTTCGCCCCCCAGGCCACGATGAGCCGGGCGTTGACCACGGCCTCGGGGTCGAAGCCGATCGTCTTGCCCATCGTCACCCGGTACCCGGCGCCTCCGGCGCTCGAGCAGATCGTCCGGGCGAGCTGGCTGGCCCCGAGCGCGTTGAAGAAACGCCGGTCCATGCTCCCGTAGGAGAGCAGGCCCATGTTCCCCGCATATGAATAAGGAAGGATGGCCTGCGGCCCGTGGGCGGCGATCACCGCCCGGAAGCGGTCGCGGATCTCGTCGAGGGCGGCGTCCCAGGTGATCCGCTCGAACCGGCCCTCGCCCTTGCGGCCGGTCCGCCGCAGCGGGTGGAGCAGCCGGTCGGGGCTGTAGACGCGGTCGAGGTACTGGTTGACCTTGGCGCAGAGGAAGCCTTGCGTGAAGCGGTGATCGGGATCGCCGCCGATCGTCACCGCCCGACCGTTCTCGACGCCGATCGTCATCACGCAGGTGTCCGGACAGTCGTGCGGGCAGACGACCTTTGCGACGTGCGTCGCCATCACTCGGCCCGTATCGGCTTGGGACATCCTGCTTCGTCCACGGCCACCAGCACCACTTCCGCCTCCGTGACCTTGACCCGCTCCCCCTGTCCGCTCCCCCAGCGCTCCGCCTCCACGGTGACCTTGACCGTGATCGACGTGCGGCCGATGCGCGTGGTCTCCGTGAAGAAGTTCACGATGTCGCCCACGAACACGGGCTCGTGGAACTCCACCTCGTGCATGGCCTTCGTCACGTAGCGGTGGCGCGCGACCTTGCGGGCCTCGACGGCCGAGGCGAGGTCGACGTGGGAGAGGATGACCCCGCCGAAGATCGTCCCGAGGGCGTTCGTGTCCTTCGGGAGGAGCAGCACCTTGATGGCGGGGACGCGCTCGTCTGGCATCGGAAGGAACAGGATACCGCGAACGACGGTCAGCCGAGGCGCAAAGGCTGGCCGTCGGCGTCGACCGAGCCCGTGCGGACGCTCTCGAGGACCTTGGGACCGGCCTGCGCGGCGCGCTCGAGGACCGCGGCCAGGTAACGAGGGGCCGGCGCGCCGTCGTAGGTGCCGCGTGCGCAGACGTAGATCTCGGCGGAGGCCGACTCTCCATCCTCGAGCTGCACGCGGACGGTCTGCCGAGGGAGATGCGTGTCCTCCTGGGAGTCGAGCTGGCTCAGGTCCTCGGGCGTTACTCCTTCGACGAGGACGCCCACCAGCGTCGCCGATTGACTTTCTTCGGCATTCAGCACGCCGCCCCGCCATTCCTCCCGGTAGGCGTTCCAGATCCGTCTCCACCCTGGGAGCGAGGCCACGCGGTAGCGGAAGCCTCGGGCCCGCTCCCCGAGCACGGCCACGAACCCGTCGGCCGTCATCAAGGTCCCGTAGGCGAAAAGGTTCACCGGGCACCTCCTTCGAGGTCTCGCATCCGATTGACCTGGCTAGGCAAGCGTACTGGATTCTGCTACAGTCGCGATCAGTTGGAGCCCCACAACCGGGCTCCGTTTGTTGGAGAGAAGCGCCATTTCGAACAAGGTTTTCGTGGGCAATCTGAGCTTCGACGTGACCCGCGACGAGCTCATCGAGGCATTCAGCGCTGCGGGCAAGGTGGTCGACGCCAAGGTTCCCACAGACAGGGAGACCGGACGGCCGCGCGGCTTCGCGTTCGTCGAGTTCGAGAACGACGAGGCGGCGCAGAAGTCGATCTCGCTCATGAACGGTCGCGACCTCAAGGGCCGCCCGCTGCGCGTCAACGAGGCCGAGAACCGTCCGCCGCGCCCGCCGGGCTCGGCTCCGCCGTTCCGTCCGCGTCCGGGAGGGCCTCCGTCGTTCAGGCCCGGTTCCGGAGGAGGATTCCGCAGCGGTCCCCCGTCCGGCTTCCCTCCGCCTCCCGCCGAATTCGACGCCGGGCGCGGGGAGGGGCGCGGACGCCGGTTCCGCGGAGGCAACCGGGAGCGCACCAACGGAGGCGAGCGCCGGCCTCCCGGCCGGCCGCGCAATCCGCGCCGTCGGCGGGACGACATCAAGGACGACGGGGACGACTATTAGACTCGCCGCCCTCGTCCCGGGCGGCCTGGGGGCTCCAATGAGAATCGCCGCTCGCAGCCTGCTCGGCGTGTGTCTTCTCGCGCTTCTCGCTCCGGCCGCGCGCGCCGAGACCGTCCTCGCGCACGACGTGTACTTCTCGCTGAACGACGCCTCGGACAAGGCCAAGAGCGAGCTCGTCGCCGCCTGCAAGAAGTACCTGACCGGCCACGACGGGACGGTCTACTTCTCGGTGGGCACGCTCGCCGCGGAGCTGAACCGGCCCGTCAACGACCGCGACTTCGACGTCGCGCTCCACGTCTACTTCAAGGACCGCGCCGCCCACGACCGCTACCAGGAAGCGCCCCGCCACAAGCAGTTCATCGCGGAGCAGCAGGCGAACTGGAAGAAGGTGCGCGTCTTCGACTCGACGGTGGACCTCCTGAGGTAGACTCCGGGCCCCGCGCGCTCCCGCGCGGCTTCACCTCGAAGGAGAGGGCCCATGGTGGTGCGACCCACTCGGCATCTCGGCTTCCAGCTTCTCGGCGTCTGGCTCATCCTGAGCGCGATCCTCCAGTCCACCGGCGTGCTGTTCGCGGGCCTGGGGCTGATCATGCCCCTGATCGCCTTCGTGGCGGGCGTGCTGATCCTGATCGGGAAATAGCCGGCGTCGAGGCGATCCGGCCTTGCGCTAACGGCCCGACGCCGGCTGGCCGCAGGCCGAGAACGCCTTCTGGCCCGCCTCGGACCCCAGGAAGCGCACGAACGCGCGCGCCGCGTCCTGGCGCGTCGACTGCTCCGCGACCGCCGCCACCACGCGTATGGGGCGGATGTCGAGGGTGTGGCGCTCGCCCGGCCCGGCGAGGGACAGCGGGACGATCGCGACCGGCGCGGCGCGAAGCTCTGCGGCATCCGTCGTCTCGCGGACGCGGGCGCCCCCCTTCTCCGCGAGGGCGCGGCGCGCTTCGTAGGCCGCGGCGCCGCCGAGAAGGGCCACCGGCTCCTCGGCCCGGCCGAGATCGGAGAGTGACCGCACACCCGAAGAGCTCCCCGCGCCCACCGCGAGCACCCAGGGGATGCTCGCGACGTTCGTCTCGCTGTCGAGCGCGCCCGCGCCGCCCTCGAGGACGCGCGTGAGCTCGACGCTCGCGCCCACGAACGCGTCCGCGGGATCGCCGCCGGGCAGCGCTCCGATCGAAAGCGCGACGGGCGCGCCGCGGTTCGCTTCCCAGAGACGCGCCGCCGCCTGCGTGCACGGCGCCGCCGCCGGAGAGACGCGCACGACGAGCGACGCGTCCGCGGCCTCGGCGAGAGAGAAACCCGCAAGGAAGACGAGCGCGCTCGCCGCTGCCGTGGTCGATCTGGACGCGAGAATTCCGCTCACGTTGACCGTCGCGTGAGCAGTACTGTAGCATGCCTCTCGGTCGAGGCGCCCCTGCTCTTCCGAGTCACGATCCCCTCCGTCGCGCGCGCCGTACCCGCGAGACGCCTGGTGCCGGCGGTCGTAGTCCTCGCTCTCCTTCCCGCCTGCGGCGACAACACGGGAGACAGCTCGAACCTTCCCGCGCGGCCGGAGCTGCTCGAGCCCTCGAGCGGCCAGCGGCTGGACACGGACACGCCGACGTTCGTCGTGCGCAACGCCGCGGGCTACGACGAGGGCGAGGCGACGTACACGTTCAACATCACCATCGCCTCCACGAACCGGTTCGTGGCCTCCTATGCGGTGAACGCGAGCAAGGGCCAGACACGAGCCGTCTTCCCCTATCCCCTACTCCGCGGGGCGACGCTCGCCTGGCGCGTGGTGGCCAGGAACTCGAGCGGCAACGAGGTCGCCTCCGACAACTCGACCTTCCGCCTGCCCGCCGTGCAGTGCGGCAACTCCCGCGACCCCTACGCGAAGGCGGTGACGGAGTCCTGGATTCCCTCCTGCTCGCTCGCGCAGAACGCCTACAACAATCCGCAGGAGGCGCTCGGCCCGCCCAACGCCGCGGGCAACGCCGTGACCGGCTTCCGGGGCTTCGTCAGCCTCGGCGACGGCGGCTACGTGAGCCTCGACGTCCAGGCCTGCGCGCAGGATGTCCCCGGCCCCGACGTGCGCGTCTACCAGGCGGTCTCGCAGGAGCCGGTGAGCCTCTACGTCTCGAGCACCGGCACCGGTCCCTGGGTGCTCGTGGACGCGCGCATATCGTGCGGCATCCGGGTCACTCCCCAGATCGGCTACTGCGACTTCGACCTCGCGGACTCCGGCGTCGAGGAGGCGCGCTACTTCAAGGTCGAGGACGGCGAGCTGTTCCCCTGCCCGGGCGGCACCAACAGCGAAGGCGCCGACCTCGACGCCCTGCAGATCCTGAACGTGAAGCCGTGAAGCCCGCGCGCGCCGCCGTCGTGCCCGCCGTGCTCGTCGCCCTTCTCGGCGCCTGCGGAAACGACGACAGCTCGACGACACCGTCCACACCCGTCCCTCCCGTCACGGCCGCGATCAACGGCAACTACACGCTCGTGATCCAGACCGGTCCCGGCTGCGCGGCGCCGGGAGGCCCCTACCAGATCGCGATGCAGGTGACCCAGATCACGAACGGCGCGAACACGGAGATCCGGGCGACGCTGCCGGCGAACGACCCCCAGGTCGGGATCGAGATGCTCTTCACGTCGCCGGGACAGCTGCGGGGAGCCCTCGGCACGCAGTTCGACTACCAGCTCACCACCGGCTACTTCGTCTGGTTCCGCATGATCGGCATGGGCACCGTCTCCCGCGCATCCGACGGGCGCGGCGAGGTCGTGAACGGGACGATGTCGGGCGACCTCTCGGTGACGCCTCCGGTCGGGGTGCCCGTGGACTGCGTGGGAGCGAGCCACCTCTGGTCGCTGCGAATCCGTTAGGAGACCCGACGCGGGGATGATCCTTCCCGGCCTCCTCGCCCTCGTCGTCGCCGCCCCGCCCGCCCGCGACTTCAACGACGAGCGCATCCTCCTCGACCGGCGGCTGGAGACGCTGCGGCGCATTCTCCCCGACGGGCCGAGCCCGCTGGCCGACGTCGCGCACATCCGCCAGCTCGCGGAGGCAGCCAAGGTCCAGCGCGCCGGGGTGACGGCGCGCGCGCCCGTGGAGTCGGGAGCGCGGGGCGACGTGCCCGTGGACGTGGTGGGGTTCGGACGGTTCGCCGAGGTGGATCGCTTCTTCCGCTCGGTGGCGCTGTCGCACCGGCTGCTGGACGTGGAGAGCCTCACCCTCACCGCGACACCCGAGGACGTGATCAAGCTGACGGCGGTCGTCCATGCTCCCTTCCGGCCGCTGCGGGCGCCGCTGCCCGCACCGCCCGACACCCCGCGCGGACGGCCCACGGGTGTCGCCAAGCCGGTCGTCGAGACGTACTACCGCGACCAGTCGCTCGCGCTCGCCAAGTCGGAGACGATCGCGGCCCTGCGCCGGGCCCGCCGCAACCCGCGCCTCTTCCTGTCCGAGCTCGCCGCGGTCACGCGCGACCGGCCCGTCGTGCTCAACTACGCCTCCGCGGGCGAGGAGTTCGTGGTGCGCGGGCTCGGCGTCGGCGAAGGTCCGATGCGCGCGCTGGAGAGCCGCTTCGAGAGGGGCTTCTTCCGCGTCACGGAGTTCCTCGTGGCCCGGCAGGCCGGATGCCACCGCTTCGAGGTGAAGGGCCGCGTCCCCGTGGCGGGTAGCGAGGCGGAGCTGCCGCTGCCCGCGGAGGATCCCTTCGAGCAGGACGACGCGCCCTGCCGCGTCGATCGCGACGCGCAGCGGCCGGTGCTCGTGAAGGCCCCGAACAGCAAGACGCCGGGACAGGGTCCGCTCAGCCTGAGGCTGCGCGACGTGGACTTCGCGGACGTCTTCCGCGTCGTGCACCTGCTCACGGGCATGGGCTTCCTCGTGGACGGCGACGTGACCGGCCGCGTGAGCATGGACCTCAACAAGGTCACGCTGACGGAGGTGCTGGCGAGCCTGGAGAAGAGCGGGGTGGACATCCAGGACACGGGGCCCGTGCGCCGCGTCTCCCTCACGAGGCTGCCCGCGAGCCGTCCCGCGCCCGCCGGCGGAACGCCGACCGCGAGCTTCACGCTCAAGCGGACCGACGTGCGCGAGATCCTCGCGGTCATGACGGACATGGATCCGTCCTTCGCCGCGCTCGGGCCGCCCGGCTTCCTCGGACGCGTGAGCCTCTGGGCGAAGGACGTGCCCGTCACCGAGCTTCGCGCCTCGCTTCTCGAATCGTCCGGACTCGTGGAGCGGATCGAGGAGGGGCGCCGTCTCATCTCGCGCACGACGGGGTCGGAGGAAGTCCTGCAGCCGGTGGCGGGGTCGGCGACCGAGCGCCGGCTGGTGATGGGACCGCAGGAGCTCGCGGTGATGGAGTTCGAGCTCGCCGGCGTCGCGTCGTCCGGCGATACTTGGATCGCCTTCGCCTACTCCCCCACCGGCGCCCTCGACGCCTACAAGCCCGGCGACTCGCTGGCCGACGCCGTCGTGAAGTCGGTCGACTCGACGGACGCCGTCCTCGAGACCGACGAAGGGCCCGTCCGCCTCACCGTCCCCCCGCTGCCGAAGTAGCGCAAAAAAAGACCCGGGAGCGTAAGGCTTCCCGGGTCGGGGCTATTTGCCCAGCGCGCCGTCAAGGCGCGCTTCTCTTACCGTGACGTCCAACATCTGGGCCATGCGGGCCCTCGGTTTAGCCCGGCGGAGTGCCCTCGTTTGGCATCGGCTACTCCTTCGCGTGCGACTCGCGCCCGCGAACGAAACGGCTCAACCGACTGGCGTGCCCCCTCCAACGGGCAGCGGGCGCGTCTGCCGCAAAGATGGTCCTCGGGGTGCGATGTGTCAAGGGAGAAAACGATCCATGCGGCGCAGCCCCTCAGGGACTACTTGAGGTGGCTTCTGGAACGAACGCCGCTACTTCACTTCCCAGGTGTCGCCGGCGCGGAGCAGCTGGCCGAGGTCGCCCTTGCCCTTCTTCTCCATGACCTGGCGGAGCTGCTCGCTCATCCCGTCCTCGTAGCGCGGCGCGTCCACGGCGCGCAGCACGCCGATGGGCGTCGGGAAGCCGGGCGTCTGGTCCATCCGCGAGAGCAGGAACGCGTACGCGGGGTTCGGGTGGCGCTCGTCGTGGACGATCAGGTCCTTCTCCGTGATGCCGTTGCCGAGCGTCACGACCTCGAGCTCGAGGCCCTTCATCCGGATCCCCTTGTCCTTGTTCTTGCCGAACACGAGGGGATGTCCGTGCTCGACCGCGATCGTGTGGTCGTCGCGCACTTCCTTCTCGGTCAGCGTGGCCCAGGCGCCGTCGTTGAAGATGTTGCAGTTCTGGAGGATCTCGAGGAACGCCGAGCCCTGGTGGGCCGCGGCCTTCTTCAAGGTGGCCTTGAGGTGCGCCTGGAACACGTCCACCGAGCGCGCGACGAACGTGGCTTCCGCGCCGAGCGCGAGCGAGAGCGGGTTGAAGGGACGGTCGATCGAGCCGTAGGGCGTCGACTTCGCCTTCTTGCCGATCTCGGACGTCGGCGAGTACTGGCCCTTCGTGAGCCCGTAGATGCGGTTGTTGAAGAGCAGGACCTTCAGGCCGACGTTGCGGCGCAGCATGTGGATCGTGTGGTTGCCGCCGATGGAAAGCGCGTCTCCGTCGCCCGTCGCCACCCACACCTCGAGCTCCGGCCGCGCGATCTTGAGGCCGGTCGCGATCGCGGGCGCCCGCCCGTGGATGGAGTGGAAGCCGAAGGTGTTCATGTAGTACGGGAAGCGGCTAGAGCAGCCGATCCCGGAGACCACCACGAACTTCTCGCGGGGCAGCCCGAGCTCCGGGAAGACCGTCTGCACCGCGGAGAGGATCGCGTAGTCCCCGCAGCCGGGGCACCAGCGGACCTCCTGGTCGGTCTGGAAATCCTTCTTCGTGTAGACCGGCAGGGTGGCCGTCACCTCAAGACCTCCTCGATCTTCGCTTCGATCTCCGACTGCTTGAACGGCTTGCCCTGGACCTTGCTGTAGCTGATCGCGTCCACGAGGTACTTCGCGCGCAGCATCCACACGAGCTGGCCAAGGTTCATCTCCGGCACCACGACCTTCTTGTAGCGCTTCATCACCTCGCCAAGGTTCTTCGGCAGAGGGTTCAGGTGGCGCAGGTGCGCGTGGCCGATCTTGCGGCCCTTCTCGCGCTGGGCGCGGAGGGCCGCGGTGATCGACCCGTACGTCGAGCCCCAGCCCACGATGAGGAGATCCCCCTCGGGATCGCCCGCGGGCACCACGTCGGGCACGTCCTGGACCACGAGCTCGACCTTCTTCGCACGGAGCTGGACCATCCGCTCGTGGTTGAGCGCCTCGTAGTTGACGTTGCCCGTCGTCTCCTGCTTCTCGAGCCCGCCGACGCGGTGCTCGAGGCCCGGCGTGCCGGGCACCGCCCACGGCCGCGCCAGCGTCTGCTCGTCGCGAGCGTAGGGCCGGAAGCCGTCGACCTCCGTGCGGAACGTGACCGGGAAGTCGGGGAGCTCCTTGAGGTCCGGGATGCGCCAGGGCTCGGCGCCGTTGGCGAGGTACCCGTCGGAGAGCACGATCACTGGCACCATGTACTTGAGGGCGAGGCGGCTCGCCTCGAGCGCGATCCAGAAGCAGTCGCCTGGCGTCGAGGCGGCGAGCACGGGCAGCGGCGCCTCCGAGTTGCGGCCGAAGACCGCCTGGAAGAGATCCGCCTGCTCGGTCTTCGTCGGCAGGCCCGTGGAGGGTCCGCCGCGCTGGATGTCGCAGATGACGAGGGGCAGCTCGACGGAGATCGCGAGGCCGATCGCCTCCATCTTCAGGGCCATGCCCGGCCCCGACGTCGTGGTGAGGGCGAGCGATCCGCCGTAGGCCGCGCCGATGGCGGAGGTCACGGCCGCGATCTCGTCCTCGGCCTGGAACGTGACGACCCCGAACTCCTTGTACATCGACAGCTCGTGCAGGATGTCGGAGGCGGGAGTGATCGGGTAGCTGCCGAGGAAGAGCGGCAGGCGGGCCTTCTGCGACGCGGCCACGAAGCCGAGGGCGAGGGCCGTGTTGCCGGAAAGATTGCGGTAGACGCCCGGGCTCAGCTTCGCGGGCGGGATGTCGTACGTGACCTGGAACGCCTCCGTCGCCTCGCAGTACGCGTAGCCCGCCTTCATCGCGAGCTTGTTCGCCTCCGCGAGCACCGGCTTCTTGCCGAACTTGTCGTCCAGCCAGCGGTGCGTCGGGTCCATCGACCGGTTGTAGAGCCAGTAGCACATCCCGAGCGCGAAGAAGTTCTTGCACCGGTCCATGCTCTTGGCGTCGAGGCCCAGCTCGGCGAGAGCGAGCCGCGTGAGCTTCGTGAGCTCCACCGGGAAAAGCCGGTACCCCTCGAGGGATCGGTCCTCGAGCGGGTTCACGGTCATCTGCGCCTTCTTGAGGTCGGTGTCCATGAAGTTGTCCGTGTTCACGATGAGGATGCCGCCCCGCTTCAGGTCCATGAGGTTCGTCTTGAGCGCGGCGGGATTCATCGCGATGAGCACGTCCACCG
>JBKPBQ010000402.1:0-6382 GCA_046726955.1 Acidobacteriota bacterium | reverse complement strand
GTGTATAAGAGACAGGGCGAGCAGCAGCACCGCCTGCGCGAGGTTCAGCGACGGCTGGGCCGCGTCGGTCGGGATGTGGACGTGCACGGGGCAGAGCTCGAGCTCGTCCGTGCGCAGCCCGCTCGCCTCGGGACCGAAGACGAGGCTCACTCTTCCGTCCCCCGCGCGCACCGCGCCCTCCTCGGCGAGCCGTCGGGGCGTCCAGGCCTGGGCATGCGGCCGTCCCGTCGTTCCCACCACGAACGAGCTGTCGGCCACCGCCTCCCGGAGCGTGGGGAAGACGAGCGCCGCGTCGAGCACGTCCCAGGCGCCGTAGGCGACGCCGCGCACCTCGGGACGATCGAGCCCCTCGGGCGGATCCACCATCCGCAGGCCGCCCAGCCCCATGTTCTTCAGGGCGCGGCACGCCGCGGCCACGTTGACGGGACGCGCCGGGCGCACGAGCACCACGTCGACGCGGCGCGGATCCATGGCCCCTATAATGAACCAATGGTCGCACCCGGGCTCCCGAGCGGTCGCGCGTACCCGCCAGCGCCAGGAGTAGCGGGCTGACCCTCCTTCGGCCGCTTCCCCGCCGCCTCACCCGGCCCTTCTCGCTCTTCCTGATCGCGGCCTGGCTCGTCCAGATGGGTGTGCTCGCCGAGCGCGTCTACCGCGAGAGCTCCGTGGCCCTCGCCGCTGACCTCGCGAGCTACGGGTCGAAGGCGCAGTGGAAGGGCATCTACTCCCGGGGCGAGAAGATCGGCTTCTCCGTGGGCCAGACGACGGCCACCGACGACGGGTTCGAGATCCGCGAGGACGGCCGGCTGCAGATGACGCTCCTCGGGGCCACGACCGCGTCGCAGCTCAAGAGCGTCGTCCGCGTGGACAAGAACTTCAACCTGCGCTCGTTCTCTTTCTCGCTCGATCCCGGGACAGGACCGACGGTCGTTTCGGGCACGCTCGACGGCCGGCGGCTCGACCTCGCGGTCAAGACCTCGTCGGGCGAACGGCACGAGACGCGGGAGCTCGCCGAGCCTCCCGCCCTCGCCCTCAATCTCCCCCGCCAGCTCGCCGCCCGCGGGCTCGCCGCCGGCCAGACCGTCACCGTCTCCGTATTCGACCCGGCCACGCTCAGCAACGCCCCCATGACGATCGAGGTCCAGGCACGTGAAGTGGTGCAGGTCGCCGGCCGTCCCGTTCCCGCGTTTCGCGTGGAAGGGCGCTTCCGGGGCATCGTGACGAAGTCCTGGATCACCGACGTCGGCGAGATCGTGCGCGAGGAGAGTCCTCTGGGCTTCCTGATCGTCCGGGAGACGCCGGACCGCGCGCAGGCCCTCGCCATGCCCGGCCAGGTGCAGGTCGATCTGCTCGAGGCCGCCGCCATCGTTCCCACCCCGGCGCGCAGCATCGACGAGCCGACGGCGGTCGAGCGCTTGCGCGTGCGTCTCGAAGGTGCCGCGGACTTCGAAGGCGCCGAGCTGCAGGGCGCGGGCCAGACGGTCGAGGGCAACGTGTTCGAAGTGCGGGACTCGCGCACGCTCCTTGCCGGACGTGACGATCCACCGTCGGCCCGCGAGACCTCGCCCGAGCCGTTCCTGGAGAGCGACGCCCCCGAGATCCGGGCGGAGGCGCAGAAGGCCGTGGGCGACGCCACGGTCCCCCGCGCGCAGGCCGAGCGCCTCGTGCGCTACGTGCACCGGCTCCTGGAGAAGAAGCTCACCGTGAGCCTTCCCGACGCGCTCGAGGTCCTGAAGACGCGCGTCGGCGACTGCAACGAGCACACCGCGCTCTACGTGGCCATGGCCCGCTCGCTCGGTCTGCCCGCGCGCGTCGCGGTCGGGCTCGTGTACCTGCGCGGAGCCTTCTATTACCACGCCTGGCCCGAGCTCTACGCCACGGAGGGCGTTGGCAAGGGAATCTGGCTCCCCGTCGATCCCACGCTCAATCAGTTCCCGGCCGACGCCACGCACCTGCGGCTCGCCCGCGGCGGTCTCGATCGACAGGCGGCGATACTCGGTCTCGTGGGCCGCGCGAAGATCCAGGTCCTCGACGTGAAGGTGCGCGAGGGGTCGGCCGCGCCGGTGCTGGTGGGACGCGCCGCCGCCGACACTCGGCCCCTCGACCTCGACATCCCGCGGCGCGACGCCAGCGGACCGCGCTGCTGGTCGCAGCCGGGGCGTCGCTGATGATCCGCGTCAGCGAGCTCGTCAAGAAGTACGGCGACTTCCTCGCGGTCAACGGCGTCAGCCTCGACGTCGCTCCCGGCGAGATCCACGGCTTCCTGGGGCCAAACGGCGCGGGCAAGACGACCACGATCCGGATGATCGCCGGCCTGTTGAAGCCCACCGCCGGCCGGGTGGAGATCGACGGGCACGATCTCGCCAAGGAGCCCGAGGCCGCCAAGCGCGCCCTCGGCTTCATCCCCGACCGGCCCTATCTCTACGAGAAGCTCACCGCCGCCGAGTTCCTCCGGTTCCACGCCGGCCTCTACGGCGAGGATGGGGACGCCGTCGAGGCGCGGGCGCTCGAGCTCCTGGAGCTCTTCGACATCCGCGCGTGGAAGGACGAGCTCGTGGAGAGCTTCTCCCACGGCATGAAGCAGCGGCTCGTGATGTGCGCGGCCTTCCTCCACCGCCCCCAGGCCGTGCTCGTGGACGAGCCCATGGTCGGCCTCGATCCTCGCGGCATGCTCCTCATCAAGGACGTCTTCCGCGAGATGAGCGCCAGGGGCGTCGCGATCCTCATGAGCACGCACACGCTCGAGGTGGCCGAGGAGATGTGCGACCGCTTCAGCATCATCCTCGGCGGGAGGATCATCGCGCGGGGAACTGCCGAGGAGCTCACCGTCAAAGCCGGGACGAGCGAAGACGAGCTGACGCCGATCTTCCTGAAGCTCACCGGCGGGGCCGGCTTTCGGGAGATCGAGGGCCCGTGACGACACAGCCCTTCCCCTACCTTCTGCTCCCTATGGTCTGGGCCGCCCGCAATCGGGCACGGCGCCGCGAGAAGGGCGACGCCCTGCGCGCCATTTTCTTCGGCGCGATCTCTCTCGTTGTCGCCGCTATCCTCTTCACCGTCTCCTTCTGGCTCTCCTGGCAGCTTCTCTCCTACGAGGAGCTCGGGGACTACCTCGTCCGCCTCGGGCTGAGCCTGCTCTTCCTGAGCTTCCTCGCCTTCGTGGCCTTCAGCGCGCTCGTGAGCGCGCTCTCCACGTTCTTCCTGTCCGAGGACCTGCGCCTCGTCCTCGCCGCTCCGGTGGAGCCGGCGCGGCTCTTCTACTCCCGCTACGCGCGGACCGTGGGCCAGGCCGGGTGGATGGTGGTGGCGTTCGTCCTGCCCGTGCTCCTCGGCATCGGCCTCGCTCGGTGCGCGGGTTGGATCTACTACCTGACCGTGCCTCTCGCGGTCCTTCCCTTCGTCGTGATCCCCGCCGCGCTGGGCTCGATGCTCACGCTCGTGCTCGTGAACACGTTCCCCGCCCGCCGGGCCCGCGACGTGCTCATGCTGATGGGCGCGCTCTTCGCGATCGGCCTCATCCTGCTCTTCCGTGTCCTGCAGCCGGAGAGGCTGATGAGCGTGCAGGCGCTCCCCGACGTCACCGCGTTCTTCGCCACCCTGCGCACGCCGCTGACGCCGCTGCTTCCGTCGTTCTGGACGGGAGAAGCGCTCTTCGCCGCGCTCCAGGGCGGCTTGGACGGGCTCCACCTCGGAGCGCTCTGGACGACCGCGCTCGCCTTCACGGTCCTCGCGCGAATGGCCTTCGGCCGCTTCTACTTCACCGGCTGGAGCAAGGCCCAGGAGGCCAGGAAGGCCCGCTTCACGAGGCTCCAGGGCGTCGAGGTGGTCGCTCGGAGGCTGCCCGTGGCCCCCGCGGCGCGCGGCCTGCTCGTGAAGGACCTGAAGGTCTTCCTGCGCGACACCACGCAGTGGTCGCAGCTCTTGCTCCTGGGCGCCCTCGCCTTCATGTACGTGTACAACTTCCGCATCCTCGACCTCTCGCGAATCCCCTACATGAGCCTCGTCGTCAAGAACGCCTACGCGTTCGTGAACCTGGCCATGGCCGCGTTCGTGCTCTCCGCCGTGGCCGTGCGCTTCGTCTTCCCGGCGGTGAGCGCGGAGGGCTCCGCGTTCTGGATCGTGCGATCCGCTCCGGTGAGCATGCGCTCGTTCCTATGGTCCAAGTTCTGGACGGGCTTCGTGCCCATCCTCCTCTTGACCGTGACCCTGACCATCGCCTCCAACCACTTCCTCGGCATCGACCCCGTCCTCGAGGTCCTCACGATCGTGGCCGTCGTCTTCATGACGTTCGCCCTCGTGGGGCTCGCGGTGGGGATGGGGGCCCAGTACCCCCGCTTCTCGGCGGAGAACCTCACCCAGATCGCCGGCTCCTATGGCGGGATCGCGTTCATGACCATGGCCGTGCTCTTCATCGCCTTCACGGTGGCTCTCCTCGCCTGGCCGATGTCCTACTATCTCGTCGCCCTCTATCGGGGCGTTCCGCTCGGCACGGGTCACCGGCTGCTCATCGGCGTCTGCCTCGTCGCCGCGGCAGCGATGAGCATCGGGACGGGCCTCGTCGGGATGCGCCGCGGCGTGCGCGCTCTCGAGGACCTCGGCTAGCCGTGCGTCGGTCTGCTACGATGAAGGATCGATGAAGCGCAAGCCCACGCGCCCGGTGAGGGTCGGCTCCGTCTTCCTGGGCTCCGGCCACCCAGTGGCCGTACAGAGCATGTGCGCCACGCGCACGCAGGACGTGGACGCCACCGTACAGCAGGCCGAGTCGATCCGGAAGGCGGGAGCCGGCCTCGTCCGGGTGGCCGTCGACAGCCCGAAGGACGTGGAGGCTCTCGCCGAGGTCCGGCGCCAGACGTCCGCCAACCTCGTCGTGGACCTGCAGGAGAGCTACCGCCTCGCCGAGACCGTCGCCCCCCACGTGGACAAGGTCCGCTACAACCCCGGCCACCTCTGGCACCACGAGAAGTCGAAGCCGGTCGTGGAGAAGGTCCGCTTCCTCGTGGACGTCGCCCGCGAGCACGACCTCGCGCTGAGGGTCGGCGTCAACTGCGGGAGCGTCGACCCCGCGATCAAGGAGCGCTTCCCCGAGGACGACGTGGCGGCGATGGTCGAGTCGGCCCTCGAGCACTGCCGGATGCTCGACGACATGGGCTTCGACCGCTACGTGGTGAGCCTGAAGGACTCGCACCCCCGCAAGGTCATCGAGGCCAACACGCGCTTCGCCGCCGCGCGACCGGACGTTCCGCTGCACCTCGGCGTGACCGAGGCGGGTATCCCGCCGGAAGGCATCATCAAGACGCGCGTTGCCTTCGAGCAGCTCCTGTCGCGGGGCATCGGGGACACCCTCCGCGTCAGCCTGACGCTGCCCAACCCGCGCAAGTACGAGGAGGTCGTGGTCGGCCAGCAGATCCTCGCCGACATGGCCGCCGGCCGCTACCGCTCCGTCCCCGTCTTCGACGACGACAAGCTCAACATCATCTCCTGCCCCTCCTGCTCACGTGTGGAGAACGAGCGCTTCGTCGAGCTCGCGGAGGCGGTGAAGGAGATGACGGCCTACGCCGAGAAGCACGCCCTCACGATCGCGGTCATGGGCTGCCGCGTGAACGGCCCCGGCGAGACGGACGACGCCGACCTGGGCCTGTGGTGCGGGCCCACCCACGTCAACCTGAAGCGGAAGACGGAGACGGTCGGGGCCTACACCTACGACGAGATCCTGCCCCGGCTGCGACGAGAGCTGGACGCGCTGATCGAGAAGAAGTCGGGGGTCCTCAGCCGCTAGCGGCCTTCGCGTCCCGGCCGAAGACGCTGAGCCACTGTCCCCCCTCCGGATCTATCGAGCCGTCCAGCCTCCGTCGATCAGGATCGTGTCACCGGTGATCAGGGAGGCCGCCGGCGAGGCCAGGAAGACGACGGCGCCCGCCACGTCCATCGGCCGGCCGATGCGGTGCAGGCCGGCGATCCGCTCGACCACGTCCGCGCGGAACTCCGGATCCGCGAGCAGCGGCTCCGTCCCCGGCGTCGCGATGAACGTCGGCGCCACTGCGTTGACGGTGATGTTGTGCCTGCCCCACTCGACGGCGAGACACTTCGTCAGGTGCGAAACGGCGGCCTTCGTGATGCAGTAGACGGACGACAGCGGCAGCGCCACGAACCCCGCCTGTGAGCTCAGGTTGATGATTCGTCCGTAGCGCTGACGGATCATCACTCGCCCCGCCGCCTGGCTGGCGAAGAACGTCCCCTTGAGGTTCACCGCGAGCGTCAGGTCGAAGTCCTCCTCGCGTACCAGCTCCGCCGGGTTCTCCGGTGCGATCCCGGCGTTGTTCACGAGGATGTCCAGCCGCCCGAACCGGTCCACCGTCGCGTCCACGGCCGAGCGGATCTGATC
>JBKPBQ010000401.1:0-6659 GCA_046726955.1 Acidobacteriota bacterium | reverse complement strand
GCGGGAGGTCGGGCCACGGCCCGCTCCTCCCTGGCGGCGGGGGGCGCCGCCTTCAGCTCCGCGGGGGCGGCGGGCGCAGGCGCCTCGAGCTCGTCCGGCCCCATGACGACCGTGCCCGTGATTTCGTCGGGCAGCACCTTCAGGATCACCTCGCCGATGCGGACGAAGTCGTCGGGTTCGAGCGACGAGCGCTCCACGCGCTTGCCGTTCACGAAGATGCCGTTGGCGCTGCCGGTGTCGCGGATGGTGAGGCCCTGCCCGACCGCCTCGATGACCGCGTGCCGCCGCGAGCACTTGGGATCCGAGATCACGAGATCGCAGCTGGGGTCGCGGCCGAGGACGACGAGGGAGCCCTGCAGCTCGATCGTGTGCGGGCTACCCGTCGGGTATCTGATCTCGAATCGCATCTCGCTCCGGCCCGACGCCGCCGCGCTGACGAATGGAGTCCGCTAGGCGTCATTCTAGCAGGGTGGTCGCTCGACTTGGGCCGGAGCACTCGTGTAGCATCGCCGCGAGGTCGAAGGCCGGAGGAAAAAGGCGATGCTCTCCACGGATTCGCAGCTCCGGGCCGCGCGGCTGGCCGAGATCGTCGAGATCCTGGGGCAGAGGGCGGCGCCGGAGGATCGCGAGCTCGTCCTCGCCCTCGCTCCCGTGGTCTTCGCGGAGATCCCGGACCGTCTGGCGCTGGGCCTGCCCGCTCCCGCCGTCGCCGCGCGCCTCCTCTCGCACTTCCGCTTCATCGCGCGCGAGATGCCGCCCTCCCACCAGCTCTACAAGGGCCTGCCCGGCATCCACGTGGTGGCCCGCAATCCCGGCGAGGCGGAATCGGCGGCGATCGGAGGCGGCCAGGGGCTGCCCCTCGAGACCACGATCGTCGAGACGCACAGCACGGACACGCCCTTCATCTTCGAGAGCCTGAAGAACTACTTCCAGAAGGCCGGGCTGCGCGTCTTCTCCGCCATCCACCCGGTCTTCACCGTGCGCCGGCAGTGGGAGCGCGTCGTCTGGATCGGCGACGCCCACGAGGAGGGCAGCCGCGAGTGCTACTGCCACTTCCAGATCGAGCCCGTGGAGTCGAAGGAGCGGCTGCGGCACATCGAGCACCAGGTCTTCTCGGTGCTCAAGGCCGTCTTCCTGGCGGTGCAGGACTTCCGGGACATGGGCCGCGTCTGCATCGAGCTCGCCGGACGGCTGCGGAGCCGGCGCGGCAACGAGGAGGAGCTGCAATCCGCGCGCGCCTTCATGGGCTGGCTCAAGGACGACAACTTCATCTTCATGGGGACCGTGTCCTATCGGGCGGGCGCGGACGGAACGCTGGCCCGCCAGGACGAGACCGCGACGGGAGTCTTCCTGGACGAGACGCTCCTCCCGGTCGTCTTCCCGGGCGTGATGGAGCGCGTGGAGTCGCACCTCCTGCCCTCGCCCGGCCACGAGCGGATCGTGGACATCGACTACTGCAACAACGGCAGCGCGATCTACCACCTCGAGCCCGTCGAGGACATCGTGGTGCGGGAGTGGGGACAGGACGGGCAGCTCCAGGGCGCGACGCTCCTCCTCGGGCGGTTCGCCCGCGGCGCCTTCGCGCAGCGCGCGGACCGGATCCCCATCCTCAAGGAGAAGCACGACTGGCTGCTCCGCGAGAGCCAGGCCAGCCCGAACAGCCACACCTGGCGCGAGATCCGCGCTACGTTCAACCATCTCCCCAAGACCGAGCTCTTCTACGCCGACGTCCGGGATCTGAAGCCGATCATCGACGGCATCGTCCACATGACGGGCGACGACGAGATCGCGGTCCACGTGCGCGAGGGGCGCGGCTACGAGGCGCTCTACATCGCGTTCTCGCGGCTGCGCTACGCCTACCAGACCGAGGAGGCGCTGCGCCGGGCGGTCGCCGAGAACTTCGGGCCCGTCGCGTACGCCACCTCGGTGGACTGCGGGGCGGTCACGCTCTTCCTCTTCTACTTCGACGCGGCGACGCTCGAGCACCCGGTGGAGGCGGAGGAGGTGCGCAAGCTCACCGCCCCCCTCGTCACGAACTGGGAGGACCAGGTGGCGGCCGCGCTCGAGCGCAAGTTCGGCGAGCGCGAGGGCCGCCGGCTCTTCCGGCGCTACGTCACCCCGGAGTCACGGAGCGGCCTCTACCGCGAGGTCACGCCCGCGGAGCAGGTCCCGGAGGACGTCGAGCACTTCGAGAGCCTGGAGGGACGCCTCGAGATCCGCGTCATCCCCCGGACGGCGGAAACGGTCGCGCTCAACCTCTACGCGGTGCGCGCGCTGGGCCTCACCGACATCCTGAGGACGCTCCAGAACCTCGGCCTCACGGTGACTGAGGAGCTGCGCATCCCCATCGCGCTACCCGAGGGGCGCAAGTGCTTCCTCTACCGTTTCGAGCTGGCGGCCCCGCAGTGGCGGATCGCGGCCCTCCACCTCGGCAAGGAGCGCTTCATCGATGCGCTGCGCGCCCTCGACGAGGAGCGGGCCACCGACGATCCACTGAACAGCCTCATCCTCCTGGCCTCGCTCACCTGGCGCGACACGGAGGTGCTGCGCACGCTCCGCAACCACCTGCTGCAGATCCGCACGCATTACAACGCGGAGACGGTGAACGGCGTCCTCACCCGCAACGGGCCGGCGGCGGCCGCGCTCTTCAAGGCCTTCGCGGCGCGGTTCGACCCCAACACGGCGGGCGACCGCAAGATCGCGGTTTCCGAGGCGGACAACGGCGTCAAGACGGCGCTCGAGGCGGTGCGGAGCCTCGCCGAGGACGAGGTCCTGCGGGCCCTCGACAACCTCGTGAAGTGCGCGCTCCGCACCAACGCCTACCAGCGGCCGCAGCGGCCCGTCTTCTCGATCAAGGTGGACAGCCGGAAGGTCGAGGGCATGCCCTCGCCGCGGCCCTTCGTCGAGATCTACGTGCACTCCCCGCGGCTCGAAGGCATCCACCTCAGGGGCGGGAAGGTCGCGCGCGGGGGGATCCGCTGGAGCGACCGGCACGACGACTTCCGCACCGAGGTCCTGGGCCTGATGAAGACCCAGATGGTGAAGAACTCGATCATCGTGCCCGTGGGCAGCAAGGGCGGCTTCGTGCTCAAGGGCGACGTGCCCGGGCGCCCCGCCCTCGACGACTACCTCGTCGACCGCTACCGCGAGTTCGTCTCCGGCCTCCTCGACATCACGGACAACCGGGTGGACGACAAGGTGCTCTTCCCGCCCGAGGTCGTGCGCTGGGACGACGACGATCCCTACCTCGTGGTGGCGGCGGACAAGGGGACGGCCCACCTGTCCGACACGGCGAACAGCGTCTCCGCGCAGTACGGCTTCTGGCTGGGCGACGCCTTCGCCTCCGGGGGCAGCGCGGGCTACGACCACAAGAAGATGGGGATCACCGCCCGCGGCGCCTGGGAGTGCGTGAAGCACCACTTCCACAACCTCGGTGTCGACGTGCAGAAAGAGCCGTTCACGATGGCGGGCATCGGCGACATGTCGGGGGACGTCTTCGGCAACGGTGCGCTCATGAGCCGGTGCACGAAGCTCGTGGCCGCCTTCAACCACGTGCACATCTTCATCGACCCCGATCCCGATCTCGAGAAGAGCTACAAGGAGCGCGACCGCCTCTTCAACCTGCCGCGCTCCGGCTGGCGCGACTACGACGCCTCCCTCCTCAGCAAGGGCGGAGGGATCTTCGACCGTTCCGCCAAGTCGATCCCGCTCACGCCGGAGATGAAGAAGCTCCTCGACCTCGAGGGCTCGTCGGCCTCGGGCGAGGAGGTCATCCGCAAGATCCTCTCCGCCCGCGTCGATCTCCTCTACAACGGCGGCATCGGCACGTACGTGAAGGCCGCGGGGGAGGCGGACGTCCAGGTGGGCGACCGCGCCAACGATCGCGTGCGCATCATCGGCAAGGACATGCGGGCGCGCGTGGTGGGCGAGGGCGGCAACCTCGGCTTCACGCAGCGCGGCCGGCTGGAGTACTGGGCGAGCGGGGGAAACCTCAACACGGACGCCGTGGACAACTCGGGCGGCGTGGACACCTCGGACCACGAGGTCAACATCAAGATCCTCCTCGACCGGCTGGTCAAGAAGGGCGTCATCAAGGGTCGCAAGGAGCGCAACCAGATCCTCGTCGAGATGACGGACGAGGTGGCGGCACTCGTCCTCGCCGACAACGACAGCCAGGCCCTGTGCCTGACTCTCGACGGCATCCGGACCACCCGGCGCTACGAGGACTTCGTGGCCCTCGTGGACGACATGGCGGGCGCGGGCATCCTGAACCGCGCTGACGAGGCGGTGCCGAGCCGGGACGAGCTCCTGGCCAGCCCCGAGAAGAAGCGCGGCCTGCCGCGTCCGCTCCTCGCCGTCCTCCTCGGCTACACCAAGATGTACGCGTTCCAGATGGTCCTGGAGACGGAATTCCCGGACAGCAAGTCCGGCCGCCCGTTCCTCGACGGCTACTTCCCCCGCCGTCTGCGCGAGAGCTTCGCCGAGCACTTCGAGAGCCACGTGCTGCGGCGGGAGATCATCGCCACCGGCGCCGTGAACTACCTCGTCAACAAGGCCGGCATCTCCTTCCTCGCGCGGATGATGGCCGGCGCCAAGGCCGGCATCGGCGAGGTCGTGGCCGCCTACGTGGACGTGGACCGCGAGGCGCAGGCCCAGGCCCTGCGCGAGGCGATCATGACCGCGGGGTACAAGGCCGCCGACGAGTACGGCCACCTCCTCGACATCGAGGAAGCGCTGGAGGGCGCGGTCCGCGACCGGCTCGAAGGCCGCAAGGGCTCGAGCGCGACGAAGGCGGTCAAGGAGCTGCGCACCCGGCTGAAGCTCTGACGTTTGCCGCCACCCAGGGCCCGCAGCGTCCCATATTCCCAGAAAACCAGCTTTCTGATAATCTGGGAGAATGAAGACCACGCTGGAGCTGCCTGACGACCTCGTGCGGGCCATCAAGATCCGGGCCGTCAAGGAGAATCGAAAGCTCAAGGACGCCATCGCCGACTTGCTGAGGCGCGGACTCTCCGGGCGGGCGGCGTCGCCACGTGTGCTGCGTAATCGGGTCAAGCTCCCTCTCGTCCGGTGCTCTCGCGATGCTCGGCCCGATCAGGAGATGACGCCGGAGCGCGTGGCGAGAGTCCTGCTCGACCAGGAGGCGGAGGGGCGCGTTGGTCCTCTGCGATAGCAACGTCTGGCTGGCGCTGGTGCTGTCTCGGCACGTGCACCATGCCGTGGCGCGCGGCTGGTTCGAAGCGATCCAGGATCCGGCATCGGTGTTTTTCTGCAGGGCGACGCAGCAGACGCTGCTTCGGCTACTCACGAGCTCCGCCGTCCTCGGCCCCTATGGCAACCCACCCTTGACGAACCGGGAGGCCTGGCAGGTCTATGCGGCCCTGCTTGCGGACGACCGAATCGTTCTCACGGAGGAGCCCATCGGGCTCGAGGCTCGCTGGAGGAGCCTGGCTTCAAGGGATACCGCCTCCCCGAAGCTCTGGATGGACGCCTACCTGGCCGCCTTCGCGCTCGCCGGTGGATATCGAATGGCGACGACGGATGCCGCCTTCAAGCAATTCCGGGGGTTGGATCTCGAGCTTCTGCGCGGGTGACTGCATTCGTGAGTGAGTCAGCGGCGCCTGCAAGAGGGCGGAACTGCGTACGTCTCATTTCGGCCGGCTGGTCAGAAGCGCGAGCAGGTCGGCCATCTGCTGGACGTCCACCTGCTGGTCGAGGTCGGCGGGCATGGCCGAGAGGTTCGAGGCGTACATCTTCTTGATGGTGGAGCGCGGCACCACGCGCTCCTGCGCGCCCTCGCGCCGGAGGGCCACCGCGGTCGGCGTCTGGCTTCCGATCGTGCCCTCGACGACGTCGCCGTCCGTGGTCTCGACGACGTACGACTCGTAGCCCTGGGCGATGGCGCGGCTCGGGACGAGGATGTCCGCCAGCAGGAGCGACGGCGCGCGGTTGCGCACGGAGCCGAGGTCGGGTCCCACCTCGGCGCCCTGGCCGTCGAGGCGATGGCACTTGGCGCAGACGCGGTCGAAGACCTCGCGCCCGCGCCTCGCGTCGCCCTGCCGGTCGAGGGCTTCCTCGTAGCGCTTCAGCACCTTCTCGCGCTCCTCGGGCGCCGGCTCGAGGAGCGGCCGCGCGAGCGCGCGGATCTCGGGGTCGTCGTTCATGATGAGGTCGCGCTTCTGGCCGAAGGTGAGCGCCCAGGTCTGCACGTCTCCCTTCCCGAGAGCGGCCACGAGCATCCGCGTGCGGCCGGGGGTCGCGAGGAGCGCGTCGGCGGCGTCGCTGCGCACCGGCGGGCTCAAAGCGCGCCAGCGCGAGAGCAGGAACATCCCGACGTCGTCGGTCCGGATCCTTCCCAGCGCCTGCACGGCGGCCGCCTGGACCTCGTCCGGCTGCTGCGGGTCGACGCAGCGTCGGAAGAGCTCGGCGTGCGGTGCAGGGTCGAGGACGGCGAGGAGGCCGAGGGCGTCCGCCCGGCGATCCGCGGGAGCATCGACCTGCGAAGCGAGAGCTTCGGCGCGGCGAACCGCGGCGTCCGGCCGAGGCCGGTCCGCTTGCTTCGCCCCGAGCATCTCGAGAGCGGCGCGCCGGACGCCGGCCTGGCGGTCGAAGGCGAGGTCGACGAGCGTTGCTTGCCCGCGCGATGACGTGGTCAGGGA
>JBKPBQ010000400.1:0-4369 GCA_046726955.1 Acidobacteriota bacterium | reverse complement strand
CGTCGGGGGACTCGGCGCCGTCGGCGTCGGGGCCGGGCTCGCCGCCGCAGAGTCGCTCTTCCGCTCGCGGCGCGGCGCCGCCCTCGTGATCGGGGGGGCGCTCGGGGGCGGGGCCGTCGGAGGTGGAGCGCACCTCCTGGCCCTCTGGACGATCCAGAGCCTCTTCGGCCGCGACCTCTCGCCGACCGCAGGCGGCTTCGAGGGTCTGGTGCTCGGCGGTGCGGCCGGCCTCGGGTACGCGCTCACCACGCGTCGCGTCGAAGGAGGCATGGCCGCGCCCCGCGAGTGGGCGCGCCTGCGGACGGTGCTGGTCACCGGCCTCTGTTGCGCGGCGGCGGCTGCCGTGCTCGGCGCCACCGGCAGCTATCTCGGCGCGATGAGCCTCGACTTCGTCGCCCGCGCCTTTCCCGGGTCGCAGGTCGGCCTGGACCCGCTGTCGCGGCTCCTCGGCGAGCGCGGCCCCGGCCTCGTCACCCGCGTGGTGATCAGCGGAGGCGAGGGGCTCCTGTTCGGCGCCGGCCTCGCCCTGGGGCTGACGCGCCGGCCGTCTCTCGCGTCGTCCTGAGGCTGCTCACGGGACCCTCACCTCCCGGTCAGGCCTCGCTCAAGTGGCCCGCCCACCTTGTGCGGCGTGCGCATGCGCGCCGGAACGGAGGACACGGTGGGGGCCAGCTTATTCGTGAGCGTGGAGCAGGGGACGGGCATCCGGGTCTGCCGCGACCTCGTGGAACTGCGGACGGAGAGGGCCGTCCAGTTCGTGGACTTGACCGAGCTCGTCGCCGAGCGGGTGCGGCGCTCGGGCGTCGTCGAAGGCCTGGTCGTGGTGCAGAGCCGCCACACGACCGCCGCCGTTGTGGTGAACGAAAGCGAGCCGCTCCTCCTCGAGGATCTCGAGGACCTGCTGGAGCGGTGGGCTCCCGCGCGGGCCCGCTACCGCCACAACGACCTCTCGGCCCGGACCGCCGCTCCGCCGGACGAGCGCGCCAACGGACACTCGCACGCGCGCGCCCTCCTCCTCGGGACTTCCGTTTGCTTGAACGTGGCCGACGGTCGGATCGACCTGGGCCTCTGGCAGAGCATCTTTCTCGTCGAGCTCGACGGGCCACGGCGGCGGTCGGTCTCCGTGCAGGTGCTCGGCGTGCCTGTCGGCGGCCGCGCGTGAAGGTGAAGATGATCCTGCCGGCGCTCACGGAGGCAGTGAGTCCGTTCTTCCGGCCGATCAAGTACTCGCTGTTTCCCCCGCTCGGTCTCGCGACACTGGCCGGGTACCTGGACGAGACGGACGAGGCCACGCTCCAGGACGAGCACGTGGAGCGTCTCGATCTCGACGACGAGCCCGACCTCGTGGTGATCCAGGTCTACATCACGTCCGCGAAGCGGGCCTACCGCCTCGCCGACCACTATCGCGCCAGGGGAGCCTACGTCGCGCTCGGCGGCCTGCACGTGACGTCGCTTCCGGAGGAAGCGGCCGGCCACGCCGACTCGATCTTCCTCGGGCCGGGCGAGGACACGTGGCCGCAATTCCTCGCCGATTTCCGCGAGGGACGGCCTCGGCCGTGCTACCGCTCGACGGTGCGGACGCTTGCCGGCCTGCCTCCGATCCGCCGCGACCTGATCAAGAGACGGCTCTACCTCGTGCCGAACTCCATCGTCGTGTCGCGCGGCTGCCCGCACACCTGCGACTTCTGCTACAAGGAGGCTTTCTTCGAAGGGGGCAGGGGCTTTTACACTCAAAGGGTGGATGCCGCCCTCGCCGAGATCGCCCGCCTGCCCGGGCGCCACCTCTACTTCCTGGACGATCACCTCTTCGGGGACGTGCGCTTCGCGGCCGCGCTCTTCGACGGGATGCGCGGGATGGGGCGCGTGTGGCAGGCGGCGGGGACCGTGAGCTCGATCCTGAAGCCCGCGCTCCTGGAGAAGGCCGTGGAGGCCGGGCTGCGCAGCCTGTTCGTCGGCTTCGAGACGCTGAACCCCGCGAGCCTGCGCGCGCACGACAAGGTGCAGAACCTCCACCGCGACTACTCCGCCGCGATCCGACGCCTTCACGGCCTGGGAGTGATGGTGAACGGCAGCTTCGTCTTCGGCATGGACGAGGACGACGCCTCCGTCTTCGACCGCACGGTGGGCTGGGCGATCGAGCAGGGAATCGAGACCGCGACCTTCCACATCCTCACGCCCTACCCGGGGACCGCGCTGTTCGCGCGGATGGCGAAGGAAGGGCGCGTGCTGCACCGCGACTGGGACCTCTACGTCACGCGGCACGTCGTCTTCGAGACCCGCGGGTTGAAGGCAGAGGAGCTGGAGGCCGGCTACTGGCGGGCCTATCGCGACTTCTACCGCTGGGGGTCGATCTTCCGGGGCGCGTGGACGAAGCCGTCCGTGCGCGACGCTTTGCGCCACCTCGCCTACGCCGCGGGGTGGAAGAAATTCGAGCCCCTCTGGGACTGGGTCATCCGGGCCCGGAACGTCTCACGGGCCCTTCCCGTTCTGGAGGCTGTGCTCTCGTGACTCCCGTCAGGTACTGGCTGTGCGTCGTGTTGTTCCACTCCGTCGTCCTCGTCCTTCTCGGTCGCGCCGCGCGTCTCTGGCGGATCGAGGAGCGCTGCCGGCAGCCCTTCGGGCGGTGGCTGGTGTCCTTGGCCGGCGATGTCGGGCGTCTCGGTCTGCTCGTCAGCTTCGTAGCTCTCCTTGTTCCGCCTGTCGTGAACCTGGACGACCTCTACTGGCCAAAGCTCGGCGAGATCTCGCTTCGCCTCTGGGGGCAGGCCCTGTTCGCGGAAGGCGTCCTCGTGGGGTTCTTTCTCGCTCTGCGGCACGTCCGAGCGGCCCGCTTCGTGCGCGCGCTCGGGCTGGCCGCGGCCGCTGTCGGCATCCTAGCCGTTTACGTGCGGGCCTACCGCGTCGAGCCGAACATGCTGCGTGTCCGCCACCACGTGCTGGAGCCGCCGGGAGCGGAGCTCGAGGCCCGCGACTTGCGCATCCTCCACCTCACCGATATCCAGACGCCCGTGATCGGGGAGCACGAGCGCCACGCTCTCGTGGCCGGGCTCGCCGAGCATCCCGACCTCATCGTGCTCACCGGCGACTACGTGCAGAACGAGCTGGGCCGCGACACGGAGAAGCAGGCGATCGCCGACCTTCGGGCCTTGATGGCCCGGATCGACTTCAAGGCGCCGCTCGGTGTCTTCGCGACGAACGGCGACGCCGGCCCTCCGTGCCGGGACGTCTTCGAGGGGACGGTCGTCCGCTGCCTCGTGGACGAGAGCGTCGCAGTCCCGCTGCCCGGCGGGGGGACGCTATCGATCACGGGTCTCTCCCGGACCCGGGGCCGCGAGCGCGATCCCGAGGCCCTGGCCGCGCTGCTCCGCGCCGCCCCGCGGGCCGACGAGCGGATCGTCATCTCGCACGCCCCCGACTTCGTGGACGCGCTGCCCGAGCCCGTGGACCTCGTCCTCGCCGGCCACACGCACGGCGGCCAGGTCGTCCTGCCCCTCTTCGGCCCGCCGCGCACGGCGTCGCGCCTGCCCCGGCTCTACGCGGGCGGCCTCCATGATTTCGCCGGCACGCCGCTCCACGTCTCGCGCGGCGTCGGGATGGAGCGCGGCTTCGCGCCGCCGCTGCGCTTTCTTTGTCCGCCGGAGATCTGCGTGCTCGACGTGCACCTCCGCGGGAAGGGGTCGCGGCTCGCCCATGCCGGCGAGCCGCGGGGCGTGACGGCGTTCTGGTGAGCTGACTTCCGTTCAGTCGGCGTTACCGTTTCACCCATTCCGGTTGGTTCGATGCGCCGCGGATGACGCGACCGTGGTCCCTCCACCTGGCGAGAAGACATCGGCACGCTCGCAAGGCGACCTTCGCCGATCTCGATGGCTACGCGCAAATACTCTTTGCGACTTCGTTAGGCGCGGACCCATTGTGTCCAGCCCCGGCCCTACCATCCGTTGCATGTCACTGGAACGGCTGCGGATCACCGTCGCCAAAGCGGCTCGGGAGCATCCAATCCTTCTCGAGATGCTCGCGGATGGCCGGCTGCACCTGAGCGGCATCGCAAAGCTGGCGCCGGTGCTCACGGCAGAGAACCGGGGTGCGCTGCTCGCTCGCGCAATACACAAATCGAAGCGTCAGATCGAGGAGATGGTGGTGGAGCTGGAACCGCGGCCGGACGCGCCGTCCTTCATCCGGAAGCTTCCCGAGAGGCGTGTGCTCTCGCCCCTCCCGCCGCCCGCGGAGGTCGCGGTGTCCCCTCCACTGAGCGTGGAGGTGGCTCGTCTCGCCCCGGACCTCCGCGTCTTCCAGCCGCTCTCGCCTGGTCGGTACAAGATCCAGTTCACGGCCAGCCCCGAGCTACGGGACGACCTCGAAGCCCTCAAGG
>JBKPBQ010000399.1:0-9602 GCA_046726955.1 Acidobacteriota bacterium | reverse complement strand
GGCTCGAGCCGCAGCTGGTCGGTCTCGCCAGTCGAGTCGTGAGGAGCTCCCTATGAAGATACTGATCGTGGAGGACAGCCGGAGCTCGGCGCGTCTGCTCTCCCACTTCCTCGAGAAGGAAGGCTACGAGATCGAGGTCGTGGGGACGCTGGCCCAGGCCTTCCCCCTCGCCGCCGAAGGCGGGGCCGACATCGTGCTCCTCGACCGCGAGCTGCCCGACGGCGACGGCCTCGAGCTCTGCCGCCAGCTGAAGGGGGACGCGCGGACGCGGCACCTGCCCGTCGCGTTCATCACCTCGCGGCAAGACGAGAACTCGATGGCGCTCGCCCTCAACTCCGGAGCCCTCGACTACGTGACCAAGCCCTACCGGCCTGTCGAGCTCCTGGCCCGGGTGGGTGTCCTGGCGAGGGTGAAGCGGGCGGAGGACGAGGTCCGGCGGCTCACGCATCGCGATCCGCTCACCGGTCTGCACAACCGCCGGTTCCTCGACGAGCGGCTTCCCGAGGAGATCGGGCGGGCCCGCCGATCGCAGCAGCCGCTCTCCTGCTTCGTCGCGGACGTCGATCGCTTCAAGCAGATCAACGACCAGTTCGGCCACCCCTTCGGGGACCGCGCCCTCGTCGCGGTGTCCCGGCTCCTGGAGCAGGCGTTCCGCTCGACGGACCTCATCGTGCGGCTGGGCGGCGACGAGTTCGTGGGCGTCCTTCCCGACACCGATCCCCAGGGGGCCGTGGTCTCGGTGTCGCGCATGCTGGAGCGCGCCCGCGCGCTCAGCGTCGAGGGCGACGAAGGCGTCTGCCAGCTTACCCTGAGCGTCGGCGTCTCCGCGTTCCGCGACACCGGCGCCGACGCCCCGGCGGAAGCGGGAGCGCTGCTCACCGAGGCGGACCGCTGCCTCTACAAGGCGAAGAACGCGGGGCGCGACCGCTTCTACGCGCAGGAGCCGGGATAGTCGTCCCGGCCCCCTAGTCGGGCACGACGATCCCGAGCTCGGCCACCCAGGATCCGGTCGCGACCACGGGGAACTCCTGGATGCCGAGGACGACGGCGCCGCCCACCGGTGAGCGCAGCACCTCGACCTCGTCGCCGTAGACGTCCACGATGCGCGCGAGCGGCGTGCCTTCGCCCACCGCATCGCCCGGCTTCACGAGCGGGTAGAAGAAGCCTCCGCGCGACGGGGTCACGATCCGGTACTTCTCCACCACCGTCACGCGGCCCGCGGGCTGCGGCTTGCCGGGGACGATCCCCACCCCGCGCAGGAAGCTCAGCGCGGACTCCGCCTGGAGCGCGTCCTGCTGGCGCTCCATCACCCCGCCTCCGCCGACCTCGAGGAGGAACGCGGGAATCCCCAGCGCCGGCACCGTGATGGTGATGTCCGACGCGAACACCTTGTCGCGGTCGCGCCAGAGCGTGGGGACGCCGAACAACCGGGCCAGCGATTCCATCTTCTCCACCGGAACCGCTCCCGTGACCGTGAAGATGACGAACGGCTGCTGCACGAAGCGGTCGCCGCCCGTGTGGAGGTCCACCACGAAGTCGGCGTGGTTCTTGAAGAGCGCCATGTACGTCTCGGCGATCCTCTCCGTCGCGAAGCGCGGGCGCCCCGGGAAGGCGTCGCCGAAGTCCATGAGGTCGTCCGGCGACGGGTTCACCCGCCGCATTGCCTGGAAGGCGGGAGGATTGGCGACGAGAACGAGGATCACGAGGCCGGTCAGCGTCGCGGGGTCGAGGGCCCTGGCCACGCGCTGGAGCGCGAGGGCTCCTCCGAACTCGTCACCGTGGCCGCAGGCGAGCAGCCAGGCCACGGGCCCGCGCCGCTCCCGGCCCGCGGCGACGACGACGGGCGCCTCGACTTTCGTGCCGTCCGCGTACTCCACGAGCGGCAGCTTCCCGCGCGTCACCTCGCCCGGCCGAACCTCGGCAGTGCCCACGCGATCGGGCCAGGTCGCACCCCGAGCGGTGGCGACGGGGAGGAGGGCGAGCAGGCACGACACTCCGGCCGCGAGCGGCAGTCTTGGCACGCCTGACGACGTCGTCCTCCGCATGGTCACCTCTAGTTCTGATGCGCGGCGGGCAGGATGTGCGAGAACAGGAACCCGATCGGCGCGGTCCAACGCGAGTCGTCGTTGTTGGACGTGGCCACGACCACGAGCCGAGAGGCGGGCACCACGAAGATGAACTGGCCCTGCGCCCCCGTGGCCGTCACCACGTCGCCTCCCTGGTCGCGGGCCAGCCACCAGAGGTACCCGTAGTCGAAGGTCTGCCCCGCCCACACCGTCACCCCCGTCGTCACCCGCCGGGTGCTCTCGCGGATCCACTCCGAAGCCACGATCTCGCGGCCCTGGTACCGGCCGTCGTCGAGGACGAGTTGGCCGAGCTTGGCCATGTCCCGCGAGCGGAGGTAGAGCCCGCCGCCGCCGTGGGGCAAGCCGTCGGGCAGCCCGTGCACCCACGACGCGCCCGTCACGCCGAGGGGCCCGAAGAGCTCGGCCGCGGCGAAGAGGTCGAGGCGCCGGCCGGTGGCCGCGCCCACGATCCCGCCGAGCAGGATCACTCCCCCGCTCACGTACTGCCAGCGCGTGTCCGGCCTCTCGCGCATCGGCCAGTCGAGCACGAACCGCAGCCAGTCGCAGCGGCACTCGTTCAGGCGCTGGAGCGGCGACCCCGCGTACGGGTCCTCGTTCCAGTCGAGGCCGGTGCGCATTGTGAGGAGGTCGTGGACGGTGAGCGCCGCCTTGCGGTCGTCGAAGTTGGCGAGGGGCCGATAGTCGGGGAAGAAGGTCGTGACGCGGTCGTCGACGCCAAGGGCGCCCTTCTGCACGGCGAGCCCGGTCAGGAGCGACACGACGCTCTTCGTCACGGACTGCATCGTGTGGGTCAGCGCCGACGACTCGGCGCCGAAGTACTCCTCGACGACGAGGGATCCGTTCCGGACGACGAGCAGGCTGTCGATCCGTCCGTACTCGCCGCGGCGGATGCGCGACACGAGGTCGGTGAGGCGGGAGGCGTCCAGTCCTTCCGCCGCCGGCGTCGAGGCCGGCCATTCGGGGGTCGAGGCCACGGACGTGAGGCCCGTGTCCGTGGTCGGCGAGGACGAGGACGACCCTCCGCAGGCCGCCACGCCGAGCGCGGCGAGGACCGCCCACACCGCCCGCCGCGAGCCGCGGATCGACGGCACTCCGCCGATCCGCGAGCGTGCGCTCATGCGGCCAAAGGCTACCTCTTGCGCTAACATGAAGCCAACCAGGAGCCTGCATGCGCCGGATCAACCCCGCCGGCTTCAAGATCGCCAAGCGGGGGACCTTCCGGGAGATCAACCGCCAGATCGCCCTCAACCTCGTGCGGGCGAAGCAGCCCATCTCGCGGGCCGAGCTCGCCCGCCTCATGGGGGTTCGCCGCGGCGCGATGAGCCGGCTCGTGGACGACCTCCTCCGGACCGGGCTCGTCTTCGAGGGCGCGAAGGGCGAGAGCAAGCGCGGGCGCAAGCCCATGCACCTCTACATCGAGACCCGGCGGGGCTGCGCGCTCGCAGTGGACGTGAGCGCCAGCCGCACGCGCATCATGTGCGCGGACCTGCTCGGGTATCCGCTCGTCGACCTGCGGGAGTTCCCGACGCCCTCCCGCCCGGAGGGCTTCGTGCGGGAGCTCGTGCAGACGATCGACGCGCTGTTCGCGGAGCACCCGGACGTCGGAACGTGCTCGGGCATCGGTGTCGCGATCGCGGGCCTCGTGGACCTCGAAGGGGGCCTGCGCTACGTGCCGACGCTGGGTTGGCGCGATCTGGACCTCCTCACCCCGATCCAGGCCGCCACCGGCCTTCCCGTGGTCGTCGAGAACTCGGTCAAGGCCTGCGTGCTCGCCCAGGTGTGGGCGGTGCGCGGCGACGCGCTCGTCGAGGGGCCGGTGGCCTTCGTCAACGCGTCGGATGGAGTGGGCGTGGGGATCGCGATCGACGGCAAGCTCCTCCGCGGTCCCGACAACCTCGCGGGGGAGTTCGGCCACGTCGCCCTCAGCATGTACGGGCCGCGCTGCTCGTGCGGGCAGAGCGGCTGCTGGGAGGCCTACGTCTCGAACCGGGCAACCGTCGCCCGCTACCTCGAGCGCGACGCCTCCTGGCCCGCGTCTGCGGAGCGCACCGAGGTGCTGGTGACGGACGTGATCGAGCGGGCGCGGCTCGGCGACGGGCGGGCGCTCGAGACGCTGCGCGAGACGGGAGACTTCCTGGGCCGGGGCTTCGCGAACATCGTCAAAGCCGTCAACCCACGGCGCATCTACATGAGCGGCGAGATCACGGAGGCTTGGGACCTGATCGAGGCGACCGTGAGGCAGGCGATGCGCGGACAGGCCCTCATCCCGGCCGCCGGGGAGACGCAGATCCTGATGGTCCCCCTCGGCGACCTCACGCGCCTGCGCGGAGCCGCGGCCCTCGTGAGCGCGCCCGCCTTCGCGGCCCCGATCGTGGCTTAGCAGGGTGCTGAAAAGTGTCCTTTCGCGGCGCGCAGCGCGCGCCTGTCGAAGGCTGCTTTTTCAGCACCCTGCTACGGCTCGGAACTGAAGTCGTGAGCCGGCAGGGGCGCGCGGCACTCGCTCGCGCGCTCCGGCCTGGGCGAGCCCCGGCGCAAGCGCCGCGCTCGCCATCGGCATTCACCGTACAGTCGCGCGCTACAGCGAGGCGCGCGCGCCTTGAACCACACGACTTCCCGTACGCAACACTAGCGCGCCCGGCGTGCGAGCTCGAGACCCACCGGGTGGGACGGGTTGCGGGCGAGCAGGCGCTCGAGGACACCCAGGGCCTCGCGCCGCCGGTCCCCCGCCAGGTAGATCTTGGCGAGCGTGACGTACGTCGTCTCGACTTCCGGGTGCTCGTCGAGGAACCGCGTGAGGAGACTCTCCGCCTCGGCGGTCTGGCCGCGGCTCACGAGGACGAGGGCGAGGTTGCTCGCGGCTTCGCCGTAGTCCGGCCGCTTGGCGAGCGCGCTGCGGAACAGCGGCTCGGCGCGGTCGAGCTCGCCCGCGCGGCCGAAGATGAGCCCGAGGTTGTTGAGGGCCTCCGGGAAGTCCGGCTGGAGCTGCAAAGCCTTCTCGTAGAGCTCGCGCGCCTGCTCGGGCTGGCCCGTCTGGAGAAGCGCGTAGCCGAGGTTGTTGAGCGCGTCCGGGTATTCCGGCGTCGCGGCGAGGGCGGACCGGAAGCGAGCGATGGCGCCGTCGAGGTCACCTTGCTCGGCCAGGAGCGCACCGAGGTCGTTGCTCGCCTCGGCGAGGTCCGGCTGCACGGCGAGCGCTCTCTCGAATGCGCCGCGCGCCTGGGCGGGTCGCCCCGCCTTTGCGAGGAGCGTCCCCAGCCGGTAGAGGGTCGCCGCGCTCGGGCTGCCTTCGGCGGCCCGCTCGAAGGCGGAGATCGCCGCCTTCTCCAGGCCCTGGTCGAGCAGCTCCTGGCCGTAGGGCAGGTAGTTGCGTCGGCCTGGTCCCGAGTAGAGCCTTCCCGCGAAGGGCACGGCGCGGGCGAGCCGCTCCGCCGGGGGGGCTTCGATCCGGGCCGCGTCCTTCACGATCTCGGCCACGTCCAGGCGCTCGCGGTACACCTTGACGACGCTCGTGTCCTTGTCGAGGAGCAGGGCGGTGGGCAGCGGCAGGGCCTGCCGGTTCATGAACAGATGACGATAGAGGACGGCGAGCGCGAGGCCGCCCTCGTCGCCGGCGACGAGCACGGGCAGCGTCAGTCCCGAAGCCGCGGCGCGGACCTTTGCGACGTCGTCCGGCCGGTCGAGCGCGATCGTCGTGCGGCCGACGCCCGCGTCGGCGAGTGACTTCGCTCCCTTCTCGAGGGCCTGCAGAGCCGCTCGCGATCCGTCGGCGGCGGCCGCCCAGAGCAGGACGACCGCCGGGCGGCCTTTGAGGTCGGAGACGAGCCTCGGCTCGCCGCGCAGGTCCGCGAGCGCGAGCTCGGGCATGGGGAACGGCTCGTAGAGCCAGCTCGTGAGCGGCGCCGCCTCTTTCTCCGCGGCGACGGTAGCTCCGGGGCCAGCCACCGGCTTTCGGAAAGGCTCCGCCCGCGGCTCGCCGCCCTCTTCGATCCGCAGCCGGTGGTCGAGCGGTACGTCGGTGAAGGTCTGCGTCCGGCCGCTGGGCCAGGCCACGGTGAGCCGGACGACGCGCTGGCTCGGCCCGAGGCCGAAGAGGAGCTCCTTGGAGTGCTGGGAGATGAAGCCGGAGCCGGCCCGGACCTCCTTCGTGCGCGTCAGGCGATCGGTCTCGACGGTCACGCGCGCTCCCACGGCATCGCGGTTGCTTCGAGTGAGGGAGCCGGGGGCAGCCTCGCCCGGAGTCCCCGTGAGCCGCACTGCGAGCGCCGACCCGCGGTCCGCGTAGTCGTTGCGGAAGAGGCGGAGCTGCGGCGCGCCCCGCGCCGCCATGACGGCGAGGTCGGGGTCGCCGTCGCCGTCGTAGTCGAGCACGGCGAAGCTGCGTCCATCCTGGTCGAGGTCGAGCCCGGCCGCTCCCGAGACGTCGTCGAATCCGCCGTGCGCGTCGTTGCGCAGGAGAACGTTGCGCTGGTGGCTCGCGATCGACTGGTGGACGAGCAGCTGGTTGATCGCGCGCCACGCCTCGTCGTAGGGCGTGCCGGTGAGGCGGGCGGGCGGAGAGCGCGCCACCACCTGCCGCCAGAAGTAGCTCTCGAGGTCCTCGGGACCTGACTCGCGCGTCAGCATGCCGTTGGCGACGTAGAGGTCGTCCCACCCGTCGCTGTCGAAGTCGAGCGCGTCCGAGGACCAGGCCCAGCCGGCCTTCTCCGCGCGGGCCGCGAGCGTCACGTCCTCGAAGCGGCCGTCGCCGAGGTTGCGGAAGAGCGAGTTGCCGCGGACGTGGCGCCGGTAGGAGGCGCGGACTTCCGAAGGGGCCTCGGGCATGAACCCCGCCTTCTCCGTCACCCTCTGGCCGGCGTCGCTCCACATGTTGCCGAAGTAGACGTCGAGGCGGCCGTCGTTGTCGTAGTCGAGGAAGGACGCGCTCATCCCCGCGCCGTGGTCCTCGAGGCCCGCCGCCTTCGTCACGTCCTCGAACGTCACGCGGCCGCCCTGCCGGCCGCGGTTGTGGTAGAGGTTCTTCCGGCCGAAGTCGTTGGCCACGACCAAGTCGGGCCAGCCGTCGCCGTCGTAGTCGCCCCAGGCGGCGGCGAAGTGGTAGCGGTCGTTCCCCGCGTCCAGCCCGGCCTCGCGCGTCACGTCCACGAAGCGGCCGTGGCCGTCGTTGTGGAAGAGGATGCTCGGCGGCCCGTTCTCCGCGTCGTGGTAGGGCATGGGGGTTCCCGCCTTGCCCTCGCCCGCGCCGTAATAGAAGGAGTACACGCAGACGTAGAGGTCCAGGAAACCGTCGCGGTCGTAGTCCGCCATGGCCATGGACATCGGCGAGCCCCGGAGGACGTCCTGCATCTGGAAGGCGCCGGGCACGCGCGTGAACCGGCCGCCGCCGTCGTTGCGGAAGAGCGCGGGTCCGCTGCTGAGGGCGAGCACGAGGTCCTCGTCGCCGTCGTTGTCCACGTCCGCGAAGATCGACTGCGTGGTGTCGTCGAGGACGGCGAGGCCCGCGCGCTCGGTCACGTCCTCGAACGTTCCGTCGCCCCGGGCCCGGAAGAGCCGGTTGGGAAGGCCCGCGGGCTGGGCCATGTAGAGGTCGTCGAGGCCGTCTCCGTCGGCGTCCCCCGCGGAGACGCCGTTGTGGCCGTTCGAGTCCCGGCCGATCCCGGAGTCGAGCGTCGCCGACCAAGCGTCGAGCGGCACCGCGAGCTGCCGGCGGAACGAGTCGTTGCCGCCGAGCGCCGTTCCCGTGACCTCGGTGAAGACGGGCGCGCCGGCTCGGCTTCGCAGCTGCTCGGCCGCCGACCACCGGGTGACCCGCCACACGCGGTCGGCGCCGCGGCTCCACGCGATTCGCCAACACCCGCTCGACTGGACGCGGCCCTGCGGCTTCGCCGGTCCCACGAGGTCGTAGCGTGCTTCGGTCCGCGCGGTGCCTGCCGCTCGGTCCACGTCGATCGACGTGATGCGGAACTCGGCGACCTGTACTGCGGCGAAGCCCGCGACCAGAGCCACCCATTCCTGCCGGAAGGACTGCGGGGGCTTCGTCGGAGAGCCAGCAGAGGCTGCTCGAAAGACCTGAAGGGAGGGACGGTCGACGATGGCGGTCTCCTTCTCCGGAATCAGGCTGCCCCCCTCGAACCGTCGGTCGAGCAGCGCCGACGCCGCCTCCGGCGCCTGGTGCACGTCTCTCCGCAGGGCGTCCCCCAGCTCGCGCAACCGCGCCAGGATCTCCTCGGCTTCCTTTTCCTCGGGGAACGCGTCCGCTCCCGGCGCGACCTGCTTCAGGTACGGCTGCAGGTCTTCGGATGGGCGCAGCGCCGGCTGATAGAGGAATGGCCGATCGCCGGCCGCCCGGGCCTCTCGGGCCGTCCGGACGGCAGCCGACGCCGCGCCGAGCGCGCAGAGGACGACGAGGAGGACGCGGCGGGAAGGACGGAGCAGGGGACGCACTGAGGACGGAGGACCTCCGCTACTCTTTCACCGCGGCGCCGACCACCGGACCGAAGACCGACCCGACGCTCTCGTCCTTCGCCTTCGAAAACGTGGCCGTCTGGCGAATGTCCGCGGAAGACGCGCCGATCTTTACGATGTAGGTCCCGGCCTCCGCCCTCCAGGACGACGAGGCCTCGTCGAACGAGGCGAGGTCGCGCGGGACGAGAGTGAAGTTCAGCGTCTCGGCCTGGCCGGGCCCGAGCGTCTTCGTCTTCGCGAAGCCCCTGAGCTCGAGCGCCGGCTTGGGAACGGCCGTGCCGGGAGCGGAGAGGTAGAGCTCGACGACCTCGCGGCCCGGGCTGCGCCCCGTGTTCGTGACGGTCACGGACACGCGCAGCTCGCGGTCGAGCTCGGGAGCGCTGAGCTTCACCTCGCCGTACTGGAACTGCGTGTAGGACAGCCCGAAGCCGAAGGGATAGGCGGGAGCGACGCCCTTCGTGGCGAAGTGGCGATAGCCGACCCAGATGTCGTCGTCGTAGGAGACCTCGGCTGCGCGGTCACCCCCGAAGAAGTCGCCGCGGGCGTTCGGGTCCGGTCCGAGGAGCGTCTTGCCGGGGAAGTTCGCCGAGGACGGGACGTCTTCCCACTTCACGGGGAACGTGGTGGCGAGCTTCCCCGACGGCGGCACGGCGGCCCGCAACACGTCGGCGATGGCGCGGCCCGCTTCCTGACCCGGTTGCCAGGCGAGGAGGATGGCGTCGGCCTCGTCGCGCCAGCTCGTAGTCTCCATCACTCCCCCGACGTTCAGCACGACCACGAGCTTCTTCTTGCGGGCGTGGAAGGCGGCGGCCACGTCCGTCAGGAGCGTCCTCTCGTACGGCGAGAGCTCGAAGTCGTCCTCGCGCTTCCTGTCCTGGAATTCCCCGGAGTTGCGGGTGATCGTGAGGAGCCCGACATCCATGGAGTCCGCGAGACGGGCGATCTCGGCAGCCTCCACCTGCCTCTCGGCCAGCGGCGGCGGCAGGCGGAACGGACGTGTCGGGGGACGGCGCGCCTCCTCGTCGGCGATGTGCCGGAGATAGAGTCTCGCCA
>JBKPBQ010000398.1:0-6071 GCA_046726955.1 Acidobacteriota bacterium | reverse complement strand
CAGATCGTGTTCGCCCTCCTCGACCGGAGGGCGCAGTGAAGGACCTGCTGGACGTGATCCTCGAGCCGGGCGGGCTCTCGGTGCGCTTCCAGCCCATCGTCGAGGTGCACGGGGACGACTGGCGGCTCCACGGCGTCGAGTGCCTGATGCGCGGGCCGCGCGGGACGAACCTGGAGAGCGCGGAGATCCTCTTCGACTACGTGCGCCGCAAGCGCGAGGAGAGCCTGGTGGACCGCGCGTGCGTGCGCACGGCCCTCGCCGCCGTCCGCGAGCTGCCCGGGCTCACCCGCCTCTCGGTGAACGTGCACGCCTCCAACCTCGGCCGCGTCCGGGACTTCGTCGCCTTCCTCGCGGAGACGGCGAGGGGAAACGGCGTCTCCCTCGACCGCCTCACCGTGGAGATCGTCGAGCACGCACCACCCTGGGACGGCCGCAGCTTCCTCCTCGCCCTCGAGGAGGTCCGGGAGTGCGGAGCGCGCATCGCCCTCGACGACGTGGGCCTCGGCTACTCGAACTACCGCATGATCCTCGACTCGCGCCCGGACTACCTGAAAGTGGACCGCTACTTCCCCGCGGGCTGCCACCGCGATCCCCTGCGCCGCGCCGTGCTGGAGTCGATCCAGCAGCTCGCCTCGCGATTCGGCTCGCGGGTCGTGGCCGAGGGCGTCGAGGAGCTCGACGACCTGCGCGCGGTCACCGCCGCCGGCATCGAGCTCGTGCAGGGCGAGTGCTTCTGCGCGGCCGTGCCCGCGTCCGTTCTCGCGCTGAGCCGCTTCTTGAAGCCGGCGCCGTCGAGCGGCCCGGCCGCCGCCGAAGAAGGTCATTGATGGAGCTCGCCGCCGCCCTTTCCGACGAAGCGATCGAGGTTCCGCCCGGCGAGATCCGTGTCCCCGTGCGTGTGGGCCGGCTCGCGGCCATCGTGGGCTCCTCCGTCGCCGTGTGCCTCTGGGATCCGCGCACCGGCACGGGAGGGATGGGACATTTCATCGTTCCCTGCCGTCCCGCGAGCGAGCCTCCGTCTCCGCGCTTCGGGGACGTGGCCACGACGCTCCTCCTGGAGAAGCTCCGGACGGTGATCGGATCTCCCGTGGCGATCGAGGCGCGCCTCTACGGCGGCGCGTCCGTCGTGCGCGGGCTGCAGCTCTCCGAGGACCGGCTGGGCGCGCGCAACGTGGCCATGGCGCGGATCACGCTCGCCTCCGTGGGCATCCGGGTCTCCGCAGAAGAAGTGGGCGGGCAGTCCAGCCGCAAGGTCGTCTTCGATCTCACCGACGGCTCGGTCCGTACCGAGCTCGTCCCTTAGAGAGGACAGGTACGTGACGAAGAACATGTCGATCGGCAGCCGTCTCGCCGCGGGGTTCGCGGCTCTCGGGGTCCTCGTCCTGTCGGTCGCCGCCATCGGCTATTGGGGAGCGCGGGAGACCGGCGAGCTCGCCACCCGGTTCGTCAAGGTCGAATCCCCACTCGTGGAGCACGCGCAGCGCGCGCGCGCGAACACGCTCGGCCTGCGGCGCTTCGAGAAGGACATCTTCCTGAACGTCGACACCCCCGCCAAGGTGAGCGAGTACCACGAGAAGTGGAAGGACCAGCGCGCGCGCCTCGACGAGCGGCTGGCCGCGCTCGAGGAGCTGGAGACGGAGGCGGAGGGCAAGCAGGTCATCCGCTCGATGCGCGCGGACGCCGCGACCTACGAGGCCGGCTTCGACAAGGTCTTCGAGCTCGTTCGGGAGGGGAAGATCACCACTCCCCAGGACGGCAACCGCGCCATCACCGAGTACAAGGACGAGATCCGGCGCCTCGAGGAGACGGCCTACGAGTACGCCAAGAAGCAGTCGGAGCACCTGGCCGCGCAGTCGGCTGTCGTGGCCGACCGCGTGCGCTCGACGCTCCTCTACACCTTCGCCGCCCTCCTGGCCGCTGCCGTCGCGGGGACGGTCTTGAGCATCGTCATCACCCGGAGCATCACCCGGCCCCTCCTCCGCGCGGTGGACGTGGCGGAAGCGGTGGCCCTCGGGGACACCGACGTGCGCGTGGAGAGCTCCTCCCGCGACGAGACGGGCCAGCTCCTCGCCGCCATGGGACGCATGGTCGACTCCACCCGCGAGATGGCGACCGCCGCCGCCCGCATCGCCGAGGGTGACCTCACGGCCACGGTGAAGCCGCGCTCTGACCGGGACTCGATGGGCATAGCACTCGCCGTCATGGTCGAGAAGCTCGCGCGCGTGATCGGCGAGGTCCAGACGGGATCGGCTTCGCTCACGACGGCGGCCGCCCAGGTCTCGGCGACGTCTCAGGCGCTGTCCCAGGGGACGACGGAGCAGGCGGCCTCGGTCGAGGAGACGACCGCGAGCCTCGAGCAGATGAGCGCCTCCATCGGCCAGAACTCCGAGAACAGCCAGCACCTCCTGAAGCTCTCCACCGAGGCCGCGCGCGTGGCCTCGGACAGCGCCACGGCCGTGGGACGCACGCTCGTCGCGATGAGGGACATCGCGGAGAAGATCTCGATCGTGGACGAGATCGCCTACCAGACGAACCTCCTCGCCTTGAACGCGGCCATCGAGGCGGCGCGGGCGGGCGAGCACGGCAAGGGCTTCGCGGTCGTGGCCACCGAGGTGCGCAAGCTCGCGGAGCGCAGCCAGGGCGCGGCCAAGGAGATCAGCGTCCTCGCCACCTCGAGCGTGAAGGTCGCCGAGCACTCCGGCCAGCTCCTGAACGAGCTCGCCCCGAACGTCCAGAAGGGCGCGGACGTCGTGCAGGAGCTCTCCGCGGCCAGCGCCGAGCAGGCCCAGGGGGTCAACCAGGTGAGCCGGGCCATGACCCAGGTGGACCAGGTCACGCAGCAGAGCGCGTCCGCGGCGGAGGAGCTGTCCGCCACCGCCGAGGAGCTCTCCGCGCAGGCGGAGTCACTGCAGCAGCTCATCGGCTACTTCCGGATGACGAATACCCCGGTCCCCTCGCCCGTCGCGGCCCCTCGGCGTGCGGCGGTCGCGGCGAAGCGAGTCCCCGGCCCCGTCGCCGGCCGCGCCGCGGGCGCCAACGGCTCCGGCCACGCCGCGGACGCGGACTTCACCCGGTTCTGAGGGAGCCATGCAGACCTCTCCGGCGAGCACGGAGCACCCGCAGTACCTGACGTTCGCGATCGGCACCGAGGAGTACGGGCTGGGCATCCTCCGTGTGCGCGAGATCATCCAGCACGGCGCGGTCACCCGCGTGCCCGGCACGCCGGCCTGGGTGCGCGGCGTCATCAACCTCCGGGGAAGCGTCGTGCCCGTGCTCGACCTCGCGGTCAAGTTCGGGCTGCCTCCGTCCCCGATCACGCGCTCCACCTGCATCGTGATCACGGAAGTCGCGCTCGAGGACGAGTCCGTCGTCCTCGGGGTGGTGGCGGACGAGGTGAGCCAGGTCGTCGAGCTCCCGCCCTCGGGCATCCTGCCTCCGCCCTCCTTCGGGACGCGCGTCCGAGTGGCGTACCTCCTGGGGATGGGGCGCGTGGGCGAGCGGCTCGTGCTGCTCCTCGACGCGGACAAGATGCTCTCCGCCGAGGAGGTCGCGCTGGCGGCGGAGATCGAGGTGGAGCCGGCTCCGGGCGAAGACCCGGAGACGGCGGCCGCGTCTGCTTCCGAGTGAGGGCGGCGATGCGCGCTTCACGGAGGTCTCGTGAGTCGAGGCTTCGTCGTCGTCGCTTTGTCGCTGGTCCTCTTCGCGCCGCCTGGGGCGGCCCGCGCGCAGGGAGACGGGGGCTATGTCGTCGTCGTCAACGCGACGAACGAGTTCACGGAGATGTCGCAGGACCTGGTCGCGCGCATGTTCCTCCGCAAGGTGCGGCGGTGGCGGAGCGGGAAGACCACGAGCCCCGTGGACCAGTCGCTCGCGTCGCCCGTGCGGGTCAGCTTCTCCAAGACCGTCCTCGGCATGTCCGTCGGCGAGATCCGCGACTACTGGATGAACCCGACGCTCTCCGGGGCCGAGCCGCCGCCGTCGGTGCGCAGCTCCGACCGCGAAGTGCTCGAGGCCGTGAAGTCGGAGCCGGGCGCCATCGGCTACGTCTCCACGGAGGTCAGGCTGCCCGCGGAGGTGAAGGCCGTGAAGGTGACGCCATGACCCGCGGCGGAGCTTCAGTCCGCCGCCGCTAGCCGAACCTCTCGACGCGGCCCACTCCGCAGGGACCTCGCCGGCGCCTCGCCCAGTAGGGTGTCGAGGTCGCGCAGCGTCTGGGCGTACCCCTGTCCCTCGTCGTTCGCCCCTGACCGCAGTCCCTCTCGATCCTGAATAGAGTCAGCGCTTTCCCGCCCAATGGCTGGGCCGCGCCCTCGCGGCACGACGCTTGCTCCCCAGGCGCGGCATGACGTGCTCGATCACGGTCGAGGAGTGGGGGGCCGGGATACCGGCGGGCGGCCTCGTGCTCTATCATCTGGCCGAACCACTCATACCCCCGCCGGAACAGGAAACGCGCGCCGAGACCCCTGGGAGCCTCATGACCCGCGAGGAGCTGTTCCTGTCGCAGAAGGCCCACATCGACCGCGTGGTCGCCTGGGTCTGCGCGCGGCGGGGGCTCCGCGATGCGGACGCCCAGGACTTTCGCTCGCTGGTCTACGAGCGCCTCGTCGAGAACGACTACGCGGTCCTCGGGAAGTTCGAGGGGCGCAGCTCGCTCGAGACGTACCTCGCCGTCGTGATCAACCGGATGTACCTCGACTTCCAGAACGCGCGGTTCGGGAAGTGGCGGCACTCCGCGGAGGCGCGGCGGCGGGGGCCGGTGGCCCTCCGCCTGGAGAGGCTCGTCTACCGCGACGGCTACACGTTCGACGAGGCCGTGGGCAACCTCCAGACGAACGACCACGTGACCCAGAGCCGCGAGGAGCTCCACGCGATCTTCGTCGCGCTGCCGTGCCGTCCGAGCCGTCGCGCCCGCTCCTCGGCCACCGCGACGCACGAGGCTTCGACGATCGGCGACGGGCCCGTCGCCGTGGAGCGCGCCGAGCGGGAAGCGCTCGCCCGGCGGATCTTCGCCGTGATCCGGCGCGTGCTCGCGGACGCGCCCGCGCGGGACCGCCTCTTCCTGCGCCTGCACCTGGAGTCGGGCCTCACGATTGCGGACGCGGCGCGCGCGCTGGGCGAGGACCAGAAGGCGCTCTATAGGCGAAGAGACGCCTACCTGAGAACCATGCGGCTCGCGCTCGAAGCGGAAGGGATCCGCGCGGAGGACGTGCACGAGCTCCTGGCCACGATGGATTGGCAGGCGGCCCTCTCGCCGGACGCGGAAGAGAGCGGCCCGTCACGGAAAGAAGGTGAGCCGTGATCGAGAAGATCCAGGGCGCGCCTCCGCCGAAGGCGCATCCCGATCTCGAGACGATCGCCGCCCACGCCGACCGCAGGCTCGCGGCAGACGAGCGCGCGCGGATGGTCGAGCACCTCGCCGGCTGCTCCGAGTGCTACGAGGCGTACGCGGAGACGCTGAAGTTCGCGAGCGACGCAAGCGCGGAGGTGGTCCCCGTCAGAACGGGGGAGCGCATCGTCCCTCTCCCCGCCTTCACCCGTCGTCCCGCGTTCCGGATCGCGGCGGGCCTGGCGGCGGCGGTGCTGCTCCTCGCCCTTCCGCTGTGGATGAGCCGCGGCCGCCTCAAAGCCCCCGCCTCGTTGACGGCGGAGCTCGCCGAGGCCGTGGGAGAGCGTCGGCTCGTCGAACCTCGCGTGACGGGCGGGTTCCGCTACGCCCGGCTCCTCGTGATGCGCTCGGGCGAAGGTGCCTTGGGCCTCGACGCCCAGCCGCCCGCGGTCCTCGCCGCGGTGGCGAAGATCCGCGAGCACGCGGAGAAGGATCCCTCGCCGCAGGCGCTCGGCGCCCTCGGCGTCACGTACCTCGTCTCCGGCGACACGGGCGCGGCGGTCAAGGCCCTCGAATCCGCCACCGCCCAGACCGCGGACGACGCGCGCCTCTGGAGCGACCTCGCCGCCGCCTACCTCGCGCGCGCCCGCCAGGAGGACGAGCCCGCGGACATCCCCCGTGGCCTCGAAGCGGCGGAGCGCGCCGTCGCCCTTACCGACGCGCCCGTCGAAGCCTGGTTCAACCG
>JBKPBQ010000397.1:0-12841 GCA_046726955.1 Acidobacteriota bacterium | reverse complement strand
CTAGGCGCGCCCCCCGCGCAGGAGCAGGAACCCCACGACGAGCACGACCACCGCGGCGAGTATCCACATCAACGTCCGGCGCGACTCGCTGGCCGTGCCGGAACCCTCGTCGCCGGTCCCACCCGCGGTGCCAGCCGCCGGGGCGGCGGGGGTCGTCGTCGCGGTCGTGGCCTTGGGGGCCGACGCGGGCGTGGATGCGCTCGAGGGGCTCCCTGCCGCCGCGGCCGCCGCGACGCTCGGCGCCGCGCCGGACAGGGTCGCCTCGACGTCCTTCTCGGTCATCACCTTCGGCGCACCCTCGGTGACGATCGTCGCGGTCAGCTTGTCTCCCTCGTGGAGCTCCGCGAGCTGCACCGGGCGGCCGTCCTTGACGATGCGGATGTTGCGCTTGTCGATGTCGCCCTGCGAGTACATGTGGATGCCGTCCGTCCCCCGCACGATGACGGAGGTGCCGAGGGTGCGCATGACCTGGCCGGCCTTGACCTCGGTCACGTAGACGGGCCGGACGGTCGTGGTCGTCGTAATGGTCGCAGTCCCTTTCATGCCGGGCTTCAGCTCGCTCACGGGCACTTTCTTGCCGTTCACGGTGAAGCGGAAGTCCTCCGGCACCGTGAACTCCTTCGCGCCGTCTTCCCCCTTGACCACGACCACGTTGCCGTCGACCGAGACGACCTCGAAGGTCTTGACCTGCTGCGTCGTCGTCTTGGTCTGCGCGACGGCGGCGCCCGCGAAGAGGGCGAGCGTGCTCGCGACGGTGGCGAAAAGCCCGAACGTCCGAGAAGTCTGTCGAAGCATATGTGTCTCCTTCCAGGTGCAGGTGCGTTGGGGGACCTGCTCGGACGATAGCACCATATCAAGACCCGACGCCGACGCTTAGCGCGACGCTCCAGGCGCCATCGAGCTCGTCCGAGCGCTGCCCGACTGGTCACCTCCAGGGGCGGCGGGGGCGAGGTGATCTCCGATGGACCCTTCCCTGGGGGCGAGCTTCAGCGCGCGGTAGAGCTGGAGCCCCCGCGGAGCCCATCGCGGGAACCTCTTCGCTTCCACCAGCCGGAAGTACTCGAGCACCGTCGGTACGACCTGGGCCCTGCGGTCGCCGTAATCCCGCTTCGCGCTCTCTCCGGTGGCGAGCTTGAGGCCCAGGTCGAGCAGGCGCGAATCGCCCGGCGTGACCATGACGAAGAAGCCCGTGGGCCGCAGGATCCGCCCGACCTCCCGGCAAGTCGCGCGAAGGTCGTCGACGAACTCGATGGCGCTCACCGCCAGGACGCAGTCGAAGAAATTGTCTTCCACCGGCACCTGGGAGGCGCGCGCCGAGAGGAGCTTCGCGTCCACTCCGAATCGCAACAGGGTCTCGGCGACGTCCCGGCTCTGCTCGTGCACGTCTACCCCGTACAGCTCGTTGCAGACGGATCGGAGCTCGGGCATGAAGACTCCGCTTCCGTAGCCGATCTCCAGAACGCGATCGAACCTCGCGCCGGAAAGGAGCCGTCTCACCAGGTGAAAGCGGCGTCGCATGATCCAGCCGATGTCCTTCCGGAAGTTCCAGTCGGCGTGATCTACCGGTCCCGTCTTGATGAGGGATTCCGGCGGCAGGAGCTTGAGCCGTTCCACGTACACTCCCCTCGAGCTCACGTTCGAGTGAGCCCGCACCTGATTACTTCAACCGTTCGCCGACTATAGCGTCGCCACGGGCGACTCCTCAAACCAGCGAAAGACTCGTCTCGTCCGCCGGAACCGACCGTCGCCGAGGTGTTCTCGCGTAGACTGGATCGATGCGCCTCGCGAGGGCCGTGGCACTCCTGCTCGTCGCCGCGGCGCGCGCCGCGGCGCACGAGGCCGACGCGAGCTTCGCTCCGACGCTGCCCGCCGCGGTCGGCGACGTCTCCGAGTGGGAAGTGATTACCGGTGACTTCGAGACGGTGCAGATGCGGGGCTCGTACCGCCTCTACGTCAACCCCGCCCGGCTGGCCATGTACCAGCTCATGCGCTACCAGGTCGAGCTGCTCGGCCAGGGCGACGAGTACCACCGGGCAGCCGGGGAGCGTGTGGCATTCGTCCGACGTCCGGGCACCGCGGAGCCCATGCTGCTCTGGGCGCGCGACGCGGCGGTGGCGGGGACCGCGTGGCGGTCGATTGGACCGGACAACGACGAGTACAAAGCGGAGCTGCGCATCTTGATGGGCGTGCTGGCGATCCACCGTGCGGCGAGGGCGGGTACGGCTCCCGCAGCCTATCACCTGAGGGAGTCCCGGATCGTTACGAAAGCCAGGGCGCAACGCGCCGTCGCACCGCCTTCCCAAGGCGCCGCACAACGCCACGAGACCTCGCCAGATATCTCCGGACGCCGGTGAACTGGTTGAACGGGTACTCGAGAAGCTCCGGCCAGGAGGTTCGGCAAACGGCGCTCGCCATCTCTTGTCGCCGCCGGAATTCGTAGGGCAAGCGCATCATGGCGGCAAAGACGAGCCGATGGTTGAACGGTGAGAACGCGAATCGTGATCTCGTGTTCGCAAAATGCTGTGGTGCAGCCCAGCAACCGAGACGGTTCTCCAGATAGAAAAGGTCAAGGATGTTGAAAGCATTGAACCCGTCGAGCTCCGACAGCCATGACGCCGTCGCGTCGACGAGTCGCGAATGCAGCGGCAGGTTGCACCTGTGAAGGAGGTCCTCTCCCGTGAGCGGCGTGTCTTCTCTATCGCAGTCACGCCAGTAGAAAGCGCGGCCGACTTCTCCGCCCGTGCCGGAAAACGCGACACGGTCTGGTTGCAGCAGTTCGATGGTCTTGTGGATCTTCCAGATTTCGCCGCCGATGCAATGGCCGGTTACATACAAGAATCGATACAGGTCACGCGGCGGCGCTGCTCGGACCGGTAGAAACTCATGCATCAAGTGGAACCGACGCCGTAACGCGCCGGCGATGTGCATGTCGACCGTCTGGAGTCGTCCTGCGAACGTGACGAACGTCGTCTCGGACAGGAACTTCCGTGCACAGGCCAGGACCATTCGCGAGTCCCGCCCGGCCGTGAGTGTCACTTGGACGGGACATCGCGCGGCGGTGACTGCAAACGTCCGCTCCAAGGTGCCGGCGATGGTGTCCACGCCGAGGCGCCAGTCGGGTTCGACCTGCAGCTCTGATGGAGCGCTGGGCCAGTGGCGAGCCACGGTCCACGTCTCGAGGTCGAGGTAGTGGTTCGGCAACAGACGCCGCACCTGCTGCTTCGGCGTGAGACCAGAGGGGTACCAAAGCCCGCTCTGGGGCATGGCGAGTGCCGCGATCAACTCGTCGTCCCACGCTGTCTCGCCGACGAGGTGGGGATTGGACGCTGCAATACGCGCGTTCTCCGCGAATACCGTGGCCAGGGACCCATAGGGGTCCAGGGATAGGCGCTCGCGACCCGGCTCGATCAGTATCACGACGTACCGACCGGTCACGTGCTCGTAGAAATCCCCGATGTCGGCCGTGCCGCCGTGTCCAGCGAGCAAGAGCACGCGATCCCCTGGCGTGCGGTGACTCACGGGGTAGCCGACGCAAACTCCCAGCCGACGACTCGTAGCATCCACGACATCGGTGACGTCGAGACCCGCGGCGCCGAGCCACCATCGGCCCAATCGGTGGCGAAGCCATCCGGCCGGGATCTGCTCCTGGACCCTGGTCAGCACGTAGTGACGAGTGAGCGCCGGTGGCGGCTCGCCGCGATAGTAGTCCATGCCGGATGCACCGATTCTCTACCACAGACGTCGACCGGACCCGCGATGACCGGCCGGCCGCGGTCACGTGCCATGGGTCGTCCTTCGCGTTCTCCCGCGAGCCGAGAACGTTGTAGAGTGCGGGCCGCGGGGGGATCCCATGGCGACCGCGATCGGGGAGATCAAGCCCGCCCTGTACAGCGTCACGTACATGGGCCATTGGTACCGAGGGCCCGCTCTATCGCTCGAAGAGCTGGTCGAGCGCGCCCGGCGCTTCGGCTTCGAAGGGATCGAGATCGAGGCCAGGCGGCCTCACGGCTGTCCGCTGGACTGGCCGCGCGAGCGCTGCCAGGAGCTGCGCCGGCGTGCCGCCGACGCGGGGCTCGCGATCACGGCCGTGGGCGCGCTCAACGACTTCAGCTCGCCCATCGCCGAATACCGCGAGGCCCAGCTCACGGCGGTCCGGGATCTCGTCCGCATGACCCGCGATCTCGACGCCGGGATCCTCCGCGTGTTCCTGGGCTGGACCGGCTCTACGAAGGCGGCGGAAGGCGGAGCCCGCTACGACATCGCCCAGAAGGTCTGGGACGCCGCCCACGAGGACTTTGCCGAGGAAGAGGTCTGGGGCTCTTGCCGCGACGCCCTCGTGGAGGCGGCGCGCTTCGCGGGCGAGCACGGCGTCGTGCTCGCCTTGCAGAACCACAAGCCGATCCTCCGGACGTATCGGCAGCTCCTGCAGATGGTCCGCGAGGTCGGCTCGCCGCATCTCAAGGTCTGCCTCGACGCGCCGCTCATGGAGAGCCGCGAAGCGGACTATCTGCGCACGGCCGTGCGCGAGACGGGCCCGCTCCAGGTGCTGACCCACTACTTCGGCGAGTTCGAGCGGCCGGACGAAGGCGGCCCCGTCCGCCTCGTGGACAAGCGGAGCCAATGGCGGGGGCCGTTCGAGCGCCACGGCTACGTCGAGGAGAACTTCTACGTGCCGTTCGCCCAGGCCCTCCTCGAGACCGGCTACCGCGGGTCGATCGGCTACGAGCTCTGCAGCCCGTTGCCCGTCGTGGAGGGCAAGACGGTCGGGATCGAGTTCGTCGACCAGTGCACGCGGCTCGCCCTCGAGTTCATGCGCGAAACGATCGCGATGGCCCGGCGCGCCGCGATGGCGGGCCGGGAAGCGAAGGCGCCCGCCACTCGGTAAACGGAGGAAGAGCGATGAGCGACGTCAAGGACGACGCGGCCGATTCCGGCAGGGCGTCCGTCGTCTCCCGCCGCGAGTTCGTCGGCGCCCTGGCGCCCGCCGCGGCCTTCACGATCCTGCCCGCGCGCGTGCTGGGCCGAGGCGACCGCCCGGCGCCGAGCGACAGGATCACGGCGGCGTGCGTCGGGGTCGGCGCCCAGGGCACGCGCGTGATGCTGGACTTCCTGAAGCAGCCGGATCTCCAGGTGGTCGCGGTCTGCGACGTGAACGAGGGCAGCAACGACTTCGTGGAGTGGGGGACGAACGAGATCCGCGACAAGGTCCGAGCGTTGCTCGAGGATCCGGCCTGGAGCCCGGGGGTCGCCGGCTGCGTCGCCGGCCGCGAGCCTGCCCGGCGGATCGTGGACTCCTACTACGCGCGCCCGGAGAGGTCGGGGAAGTACGCGGGCTGCGCTCCGTTCGTCGACTTCCGCGAGCTGCTCGACAAGCAGAAGGACCTCGACGCCGTGATCATCGGCACGCCCGACCACCTCCATACCGTCATCTCGATCACGGCCATGAGGAAGGGGAAGCACGTCTACTGCCAGAAGCCGCTGACTCATTCCGTCGAGGAAGCCCGCCGCATCGCCGACGTGGCCCGCGAGACGAAGGTGGCAACGCAGGTCGCCACCGGCAACCAGGCGTCGGAAGCGACTCGCCAGCTCTGCGAATGGGTGTGGGCGGGCGTGATCGGGCCCGTGCGGCAGGTGACCAACTGGTCGGACCGGCCCTACTGGGCGCAGGGTATCGATCGTCCCGCCGGTGAGGACCCGGTTCCCACCGGGCTCAACTGGGACCTCTGGCTGGGTCCGGCCCCCGCGCGTCCCTATCTCGCCGCGTACCAGCCGTTCATCTGGCGCGGCTGGACCGACTTCGGCACGGGCGCGCTCGGCGACATGGGCTGCTACTCCTTCGACACGATCTTCCGCGTCCTCAAGCTCGGGGCGCCGACCCGCGTCCAGGGCAGCTCGACGAAGGTGCACCCCGAGACGTTCCCGCAGGCCTCCGTCGTCCACTTCGATTTCCCGGCGCGCGGCTCGATGCCGCCCGTCCGTGTCACCTGGTCCGACGGCGGCATCAAGCCCGCGCGGCCCGCCGAGCTTCCGGCCGGCACGGCCCTCGACAAGGACGGGCTGCTGTTCGTCGGCGATCGCGGCACGATCCTCTGCGGCTTCAACGGGGCCAAGCCCCAGCTCATCCCCGAGGCGCGGATGAAGGCGTTCAAGCCTCCCGCCCCGACGCTGCCGCGCTCGCCCGGCCACGACCGCGAATGGATCGACGCCTGCAAGGGCGGTCCCGCTCCCGGCGCGAACTTCGAGTTCGCGGGCATGGTGACGGAGGCCCTGCTCCTCGGAAACGTGGCGCTCCGCGCCGAGAAGGAGCTGGAGTGGGACGGCGCGCAGCACAAGATCGCGAGCCCCGCGGACGCGAACGCGCTGCTGCGCAGCACTTACCGCGACGGGTGGAGCCTCCCGGCCTGATCGACCCTCACGGCGCAGGGACGCTGACGGGCTGTCCCGTGCGCGCGGACTCGTACGCGGCGAGCGCGACCAGGAACGAGCGGCGCGCTTCCTGGATGCTGGCCAGGGGCGCGCGCCCGGTCTCGACGCAGTCGATGAGGTGATCGAGGGGCTGGGGGACGCTCGGGCCGAAAGGCTCGTCGCTCGGTGATTCGAAGACCCAGCCCGGCGCCCCCGCGGCGAGCACGGAAAGTCCCGGACGCCGCAGCCGCTCTTCGACCACCTCGCCGCGCGTGCCGATGATCTCCAGCCGCACGGTCCCGTTCTGCTTGGGCGAGGGGCCGGTCGGCCGCGGCGCCGTCACCGTCCACGCGGCCTCGAGTGTCGCCACGATCCCGCTCGCGAACGTGAACGTCGCCATCCCCCAGTCTTCGACGGCGAGGTCCGCGTGGACGAGGTTCGCCGTTCGCGCTTCGACTCGCACGATCTCGCTCGCGGCCAGCCAGCGCATCTCTTCGATCGCGTAGATTCCCTCGTCGATGAACGCCCCGCCAGGCACCCGTGCGGGATCAGCGAACCATCCGGGACGGCCGGAGCGATACCAGTCCTCGGCGATCGACCAGCGGGCGGTGGCGTGGAGCGCGACGATGCGGCCCACGACGCCGTCGTCGAGCCGTTTCTTGAGCGCAGCGGAGCGCAGGCGGGCCATTCCCTGGAAGGCCACGCATACGATCCTTGCCTTTTCCACGGCCGCCACCATCTCGTCGGCCTGGGCGGCGGTCATGGCCATCGGCTTGCCGAGGATCACGTGCTTGCCGGCCTCGGCAGCGGCGACCGTGCACGCGGGGATATCGGCGACCGGTGTCGCGATGTGGACGACGTCGATGTCGGGGCGGCGGAGGAGCGTCGCGTAGTCGCGCTCGGCCTCGATCCCGAAGCTGCGCGCGAACTCCTCGCGCTGTGCGGCATCGGGCCAGGCCACGGCGACGAGCTCGGCCCGGGAATAACCGGCGAGCGCTCGAGCCAGGCCGTAGCACGAGTACCAGTGACCCAGGCCGAGGATACCGATCCGGAGCTTCGTGGCGGTCATCGCGCTCATTCTCTTCCCGAGCCGGGCATCCCGCGACCTTCGCTGATTCCGTTCGGATCGGCAGCGGCGTGGGCGCCGTCTTCATGGAGACGTCCACGCTGCGCAGCGGCGTCGACTGGGACTTCTGCCACGGCAAGGCCACCTGCGCGTACGGCGAGACCGTCGGCGGGATGAGCGAGGTGCCGGGCGGGTACGGCCACGACGCGTACTGCCGCCGGGGAGGCACGAGGGAGCTCAGCGGAAACATCGTGCGCACGCGGAACCTCGACCAGGGCCGGGACCAGCGTGTGTCGGTGAGGTCCGTGAACGGCAACACCGACTGGGCCTCCGGCTACCTCAAGCTGGAGTGCGGGTTCGGCGAGTACGTGTCCGCGGTCAGCGAGAACGCCACGAGCTGTCAGGCGAACAACCAGTTCCACGGCCTGCAGTGCTCGTCGGGGGGCACGGGGCTGGGCAGCCAGAACGTCTGCAGCGTCCGGGTGTTCGACGCGACCGACGATCGCGCGACGACCGCGTCGGGAGACTGGGACTCCGGCAAGTTCAAGGGAGAATGCGGGCTCAGGCAGTACGTGGCGGGCGTCAGCGTCGACCTCAACACGCGCCGGCCGCACTCCATCCTCTGCTGCAACCGCTAGGGGCTGGGTCCGATCCCGCGCGAGGCTAGCATCAAGCGCCGGCTTCAGCGTTGCGCGACGTGGACGGGCAGCGCCGCTTCCCGCACCTCGCCCGGGTTCGGACCTTCGTACCTGAGCTTGAGGTCGTAATCGCCCGGCGCCACGTCCTCGGGGGTGAGGCTGAGGACGACGCGGCGGAAGCCGTCCTTGTCGGGGGCAATCCTCTTGAGGCGGACGTCGCGCACCGCGCGCGCTCGTCCGGCGGCGTCGACGAGTTGCGCCTCGAGCTCGAACGTGGCGGACTCGGGCAGCGGCCGGTCACCGTCGGACGCCAGCAGGCACACGGTCGCGTCGTGGCCCAGGACCAGCGTCGGCTCCGGCCGCGGGACGAACAGGTCGGCCGCGACACGGAAAGGCATCTCCGGCACGGACACCGACCGCGAGGCGGTGGGGACGACCAGCCAGCGCCCGGGCTCCTCCATGAAGAGAGGGGGCACGAGGGCGGCGAGGGAGACGTCGGGCGCAGGGACCTCGAGGTCGACCCGAACCGATCGTCCGCGGCCCGTGGCCTCGTCCCGAACGAGAAAGCGCAGGCTGTGCCGCCCCGCGGGAAGCGTGAACGTCGAGTGGAGCTGGAGGCCGCGCTCGCGCATGCGGTCGCCGACCTTGGAGAGGTCGAGACGAGAAGCGACGTGGAAGAAGTCCTCGACCCTGCCGGCGTCGTCGAGCGCGTAGCCGTAGGCGGACAGCGGAATCTCGGTGCCCGCGCCCCGATCGAGCAGCGTGGGCCCGTCGATCTCGAGGACGATCGGCACGAGCGTTCCCGCCGGCGTAGCCCGATAGGGAAGCGCGAGCACGCGCGCCCCGATGGCGCCGCCCGCGACTCCCTTCGCGACCTCCTCTGCGTCCTTCATGCGCCGCGCGAGCAGGGGCTGCTTGTCGAACGACAGAGGCTCGAAGTAGCCGCGGCGATGCGAGACGCTCAGGCCCTTCCCGTCCACCCGTACCTTGAGCTTGTGGTAGCGGCCCGGTCCCTTCCCGCCCGGCGGCTCGAACGCGAGGAGGTAGTAGCGCCGGCTCGCTTCCAGGATCTCGCCGAGGACGCGGCCGAGATCGTTGGTGTTCCTGAAGAAACGGCCGCCGGTTCCGCTCGCGATCTGTGTGAGCGACTGCTGGCCGGTGGGCGCTTTCGAATCGGGAGTCCCCGCCGCCTGGTCGACGCTGCCCTTGTCCGCGCTGAGGCCCGAGACGTCCACGGTGTGGATGACGCAGTCGGACCCTGCGAACGACTGGACCATCCGATCCATCTGCTGCCGGACCGAGGCGTCGCCGAAGTGCGAATCGGTATTCACCTCCCACAGCCGCCCTTCGCTCACGGCCTGGCTGTCGCGGATCGCTTCGGAGCCTTCGACGCCCGCCACCGTCTCGTCGCGGAAGCCGGCGGAGAGATAGATGATCTGCTTGCGTCCCTGGACGGTGTCGAGCGCCTGGCCGAGCTGGGCCATGCCCTGCATGAGCAGGCCCACGTTCTGCCGGTAGGCCGTGGCTTCCGAGTAGCGGTACTGCGCCTGCATCGAACGGATCTCCTCCATGACGTCCTTTCCGGCACCGCCCTGGGGAAGCCCTCCGCCGATCGGCACCCCCTCCGGAGGGAGGTCGTAGGTGAGCGCGAGGGGATCAGGCTTGCGCTGAAGGTCGCTCAAGCCCATCGTCGCGATCGCCCGCTCGAGCTGGCCGCGGTCGGAGGTGAAGCTCACGAGGACCTTCAAGCCGCCGCGGATCGAGAACGTGGCCACCCCGGCGAGATCGAAAGGCGCGAGGCTCTTCGTCACGAACTCGGTGGCCGCGCGGCGCGAGTTGACGATGCCGCTCGGTGTCGAGAACGAGAGGTCGAAGAGCATGAGGAACTGCCGGCGCGCCGCCGGGAACCTTCGGACCTGCTGCTCGATGGCGGGGGCGTCGATGTCGATCTCCTGGAAGCGCAGGACCTTCACCGTCCTACCCTCGTCCTGGATCAGGAAGCTTTCCGACTTGAGCCCGCCCACGGCCTTGCCGGAGCTGTCCGTGACGAACACCGGCAGCGTGACGAGGTCCACGCCGGTTGCGAAGCTCGGCACCGGTGAATCTGGTTTTTGCCGAGCGTTGTCCTGGGCCAGGCCCGCGGCGGTGGCAGCGGTGAGCACGAGCGTGGGGAAGATCCGCGGCGTCATGGTGCCTCCCGTCGTTCAGATACTTGGACGACGGCGGTCATTCTGCTGTTCGCAGTGTCTCACTCGGCGGAAGCATCGTGCGCCCCGGCCAGGAGCGCTTCAGGTCAGCGCTCCAGCATGCGCGCGAACGCGTCGGCCAGGCGCGCCGCCGCGGACGGGCCGCAGGAGTTGATCTCGCCGTACTGGGCGCTGGACCGGCCGTAGGCGAAGGGCGGCTCCTTGTCCCATTCGGAGCGGGGGATCAGGTAGCCGATCGCGTCGTTGGCGAGGCCGATGACCATCCGGTAGTCCGAGGTTACGAGCGAGAAGAGCGGTCGCTCGCGCGGGGCTCCCTGGAAATCGGCCGCTGGATCTTGCGGGTCCTGGATCCCGCCCAGGACCAGCTCGGGATAGATCTCCCCCGGTACCAGGAGGGCCTCGGCGTCGCCGATGCGCACGTAGCCAACCTCGGTCCGGAGGTCGTCCCCGAAGAGGGTCGTCGCGGGTCGCCCCGCGGAGAAAAGCCCGCGGTCGAGCACGCCGAGGAAGGCGGCGAGCCGGAAGAGGCGGTTCTCGAGCGGCACGAACACGGTCGCACTGCGATGCTCGAGGGCGGACGAGACCGTCGGTTTTCCCGTCTTCAGCGCTTCGAGCGCGGCATCCGCGGCCCGCTCTCCCACGGCCTGGGCATGGGCGAAGCTTTCGGGCGGCACGGGCGTGCCGTTCGGCTCGGTGAGCTTCACGCCGAGCGGCGTCATCAGCCCTCCGATCGAGCCCACGACGAACACGCACGTCCCGCCGAGCCGCTCCTCCATGCGGGCTCGCAGGTAGTGCGGGTAGTCGGACGTGACGAGCGTGTTGGTCCTCCCGAGCGCCTCGGGGTGGCTGCTCCAGTCGACGACGGTGCCGAGCGTCGCGCCGTCGCCCCCGAGGACCTGCATGGCCACGAGCGTGTCGTCGATCACCCGCGGCAGTCGGCCGTCCTCGATGAGTCCCTGCGTCCGGGTCCGGCCGAGGACGAGACGGGCGGGCACGAGGCGGCCGAGGGCGTCGCGGGCGGCCTCGACGATCGTCCGGCGGACGTGGTCCAGGTACGCGGAGTCGACTCCGGAGGAGAAGCGTCCCTTACCCCACAGTCCCTGGGTGTCCGGTCCCTGGTGGTCGTGCGTGCTCGCGACGATCAGGACCGCACCCGGAACGCCGCGCTCCAGCTCCTGCCGCGCCTTCAGCACGTCGTCCTGGAAGAGGCCGATCAGGTCCACCGCGACGAGGGCGATCTTCAGGTGGCCGTCGCTCACCGCGACCGCGCGGGCCCAGAGGTCGTCGTGGGCGCCGGTCGCCCGGCGGTCGTGACCGAACCCGGCGAGGTAGACGGCCTTGTCACCGACGGCCGGCGTGATCGTCCGCTTGGCGAAGCCGAAGAGCAGTCGCGCCGGGGCGGGCGCAGCGGGCGCGGCCGCGGGGGCTTGGGCCAAGACGAGCAGGAGGATGATCGGCATCGCGCGCCCAGTATAGGGTCGGCCGCGCGCGTCGCCGGCGCGACCCTCAGCCTCAGGGGCCCGGCTCGCCCTCCGAGAAGAGGAGGCCCGCCGGCCCCGCGCCACCACGGCGGTTGTGATCCGGGACACACCGCTTTCTATCGATGGCCGCGCGTCGCGCGGGAGTTGGACGCTCCCTGAAACGGAAGAGCACCTCTTTTCACTATCCGGAACGAGAGCGGACGGTTCGAGCCCCACGTCGCTGAGCCGTACCTCGAAGAGGTAACCCCCGTGAAGCCGCCGATTGAAGCATTTATCGCTGGTCGCTTAACCCCAGAAGGGGGTGTCTCATGAGTCGCCGCATATGGATGCTGCTCGCATTCCTCGCATTTGGAGCGGGTGCCGCCCATGCCGTTCAACTCAAGGTCTCGCTGTCCGAGGTCTCGCAGACGGCGGATCTGATCTTCATCGGCACGGTGACGGGCCAGTCCAGCCGGCTCAGTGCCACGAAGACGATGCCGGTGACCGACGTTTCCTTCGGGGACATCGAAATCATTCACGCGACGCCGCGCTCGACCCAGCGGAACGCCACGACGGTCACGGTGACGTACGCCGGCGGCCATGTTGGCGAGACCTTCGTCAACGTCAGCGACACCCCGGCGTTCGTCGAGGGCCGTCGCTATCTCGTGTTCCTGTCCGACGACGGCCAACCGTATCTCACGCCGATCGTCGGCGGGCCGCAAGGGCAGTTCGAGGTCCTCGCGGACAAGTTCACAGGTGCGTCGTACCTGCTGACCGCAGATGGTCACGCGGTGGTCGACATTGCGAAAGGCGACATCGTGGCATCGCCGTCCCGCGTGAGCGCGATCGAAAACGGCGTGGCGGTCGCCACGGAGGCCGCCGCCTCCGACGCCGCCTCCGAGTCGCACCAGGCCGGCGACCCGGTTCCCGCCCGGCGCGGCGACAGCTATCGGGCCGCCGAGGCGCCGGCGCTGCGCGCGCCGATGCTCCTCTCGGCGTTCGTCGACCACCTCCGCAAGGTCGCACTCAAGGAAAAGATCGACACGCCCCGCATCCGGCGCAGCG
>JBKPBQ010000396.1:0-4916 GCA_046726955.1 Acidobacteriota bacterium | reverse complement strand
GGGCGCGTGGAGGAGGCGCAGAAGGAGCTCGCGCTCGCGGAGAAGGAAGCGGAGTCCATGCCCAAGGGGCCGCGCGCCCTGAGCCCCGACGTCGCGCCCTACGTCGACCGGCTACGGGGCGAGGTTCTCCTCCGGACAGGTCGCGCGGAGGAGGGCCGACTCCTCCTCAAGGAAGTGCAGGGTCGCATCCGGGCCATACCGGGGCCCGACGCCTGGATGCAGGCGCTCTTCGTCCTGGAGTCGATCGCGAACTCGGCGCGGCAGGCGGGGGACTGGGACCTCGTGGACTACACGGCGCGCCAGATGCAGGACCACGACCCGAGCTACGCGGGTGCCCACTTCCTCCTGGCTCTCGTCGCCGAGCACCGCGGAGACGCGGCGGCCGCGCGCGCCGCGTTCGCCGAGGCGGAGAAGCTCTGGGCCCACGCCGACCCCGACCTGCCGGAGCTCAACCGAGCTCGGAGCCGGGTGGCGGAGGCGCGCTAGTTCAGGCTGCGCATCAAACCGCCGACGGATCAGCGCGATCGCGCAGGACGGCTGAGTTCGGGGCCCGCATCCGGTACTGGCGCGGGCTGAGTCCCGTCGCCTTTCGGAAGGCGGTCGCGAAGTGGCTGGGGGAGCCGTAGCCGACCTCGAGGGCCACCTCGAGGATCGACAGGCGCGTGCCCACGAGCAGCTCCCGTGCGCGCTCCAGCCGGCGGCGCACGAGATGGCGGTGGGGCGATTCCCCCAGGGACTGCTTGAAGGCCCGGGAGAAGTGGGTGGGGTTGAGCCCGGCCTCAGCGGAGAGCCGCTCCAGCGTCAGAGGGTCGGTCAGGCGGGCCTCAATCACGTCGAGCACGCGCCTCAGCCTGTGCGGGGCGAGGCCCCCGCGCGAAGGCGGGGCGGGCGGGGCGAAGCGACGACGTCGGGGCCGTCGCCCCTGCCGGGGGAGGACGATCGTCAAACGGCAGGTCGAGCCCGAGCAGCAATCCATCCTGGATCCTCGGCTCCGAATGCCGAATCTAGGCCCGAGGGCGCAGGACGCCAAGTCAAAGAATTGCAAGGAAAGCGAAAGATCGAAAGCGCGGTGTTGAGTACTCTGGCGGTGGCCGCGCCTCCCGGCGACGGCCGAGGAGGCTTCCGATGGCGATCCTGCGCGTGAACGGCGGCAAGCGCGAGGTCGATGCCGCTCCCGACACCCCCCTGCTCTGGGTGCTGCGCGACGAGCTCCGGCTCACCGGCACCAAGTACGGCTGCGGGGTGGCGCAGTGCGGAGCGTGCACCGTGCACGTCGCCGGGCAGGCCGTCCGCGCCTGCGTGACTCCCCTCGCCGCGGTCGGGGACCGCGAGGTCACCACCATCGAAGGGTTGACCGGCAGGGTCGCCGACGCCGTGCAGGGGGCATGGCGCCGCCTCGACGTCGTGCAATGCGGCTACTGCCAGAGCGGCCAGATCATGTCCGCTATCGCCCTCCTCAAGGAGACGCCCCGGCCCAGCGACGACGACGTGGACGGGGCAATGACCGGCAACATCTGCCGCTGCGCGACGTACGTCCGGATCCGGGCCGCCATCCACCAAGCGGCCGAGGAGCTGGGGAGGTCCTGATGCGCCCCGCCGCCTTCGTTCCCACTCCCATGCCCTCCACCGCGTCGCGCCGGACGTTCCTGAAGACCGGTGCCGTGGCCGGAGCCGCGCTCGTCGTCGAGTTCCGCTTCGTCCCGCGTGCGTTCGCGGCCGAGGAAAGCTTCGCCCCCAACGCCTTCGTGCGGATCGCCCCCGACAACTCGGTGACGATCGTGGCCAAGCACCTCGAGATGGGGCAGGGCGTGCATACCGGCCTCGCCACGGTCCTCGCCGACGAGCTGGACGCGGACTGGGCGCAGGTGCGGGTGGAGGCGGCTCCCTCCGATCCGACGCGCTACAACAACCTGAGCTGGGGCCCGGTGCAGGGCACCGGCGGCAGCTCCGGGATCGCCAACTCCTGGATGCAGCTGCGCAGGGCCGGGGCAACCGCGCGCGCGATGCTCGTCTCCGCGGCGGCCGCGCAGTGGGGAGTGCCCGCGTCGAGCCTCGCCGTGGACAGGGGCGTCGTCTCCCACTCCCCCTCCGGACGGCGCGCGAGCTTCGGTGAGCTCGCAACCCTCGCTGCCGGCCAGCCCGTGCTCGCGGACGCGCCGCTCAAGGAGTCGAAGGACTGGAAGCTGATCGGCAAGGCGGCCCCCCGCGTCGACTCCACGGCCAAGACCGACGGCTCGGCCCGGTTCACCATGGACGTGTACCTGCCGGACATGCTCACCGCGCTGATCGCGCGTCCTCCGCTCTTCGGCGCGACCGTGAAGTCGGTCGACACGACGGCGGCGCTGAAGGTCCCGGGCGTGACCGACGTGGTCGAGGTCCCCGCCGGGGTCGCGGTGCTCGCCAAGGGCTTCTGGGCCGCGCGCAAGGGACGCGCCGCCCTCCGCGTGGAGTGGGACGAGACGAAGGCCGAGCGCCGGGGCACGGAGGACCTGCGCGCCGAGTACCGGGCCCTCGCGGAAACGACCGGCCTCTCCGCGCGTCGCGACGGCGACCCCGCGGCTGGCTTCGCGGGAGCGGCCCGGACGATCGAGGCCGTCTACGAGTTCCCCTATCTCGCCCACGCGCCCATGGAGCCGCTCGACTGCGTGGTGGACCTCAAAGGCGACCGCTGCGAGGTGTGGGCCGGCTCCCAGATCCAGACGATCGACCAGGGCACGGTCGCGCAGGTGGTGGGGCTGCCGCCGGCCAGGGTCGAGCTCCACACGCTCGTGGCCGGGGGCAGCTTCGGGCGCCGCGCCACCCCCACTGCGGACGTGGCCGGGGAGGCGGCCAGCATCGCCAAGGCCATCGGCGGCCGCCAGCCCGTGAAGCTCGTCTGGACGCGGGAGGACGACATCCGCGGCGGGCGCTACCGGCCATTCTTCGTGCATCGCCTCCGCGCCGGCCTCGACGCTTCGGGCCGGATCGTGGCCTGGGAGCATCGCATCGTCGGGCAGTCGTTCCTGAAGAGGACTCCCTTCGAGGGGCTCATCAAGGGCGGCATCGACGCCACCTCCGTCGAGGGCGGGTCGACCCTGCCCTACGCGATCCCCAACCTGGCGGTGGAGCTGCACTCCCCTGACGTCGCCGTGCCCACGCTCTGGTGGCGCTCCGTAGGGCACACCCACACCGCGTTCTCCACGGAGACGTTCCTGGACGAGCTCGCGCACGCCGCGCACCGCGACCCCTTCGAGCTCCGCCGCGAGCTCCTTGTGCACCACCCCCGGCATCGCGGCGTCCTCGAGCTCGCCGCGGAGAAGGCGGGATGGGGCCGCCCGCTGCCCGAGGGCCGCGCCCGGGGCATCGCTCTCCAGGAGTCGTTCAACAGCTTCATCGCCCAGGTCGCCGAAATCTCGCTGCGGCCCGACGGCCTCCCCAGGGTCGAGCACGTCGTGTGCGCCGTCGACTGCGGGGTGGCCGTCAACCCGGACGTCGTCCGCGCCCAAATGGAGGGCGGGATCGGCTTCGGCCTGGGGGCGGCGCTCTGGAGCGAGATCACGCTCGACAAGGGCCGCGTCGTCCAGTCGAACTTCCACGACTACCGCACGCTGCGGATCGACGACATGCCCAAGGTGGAGGTGCACATCGTGCCTTCCGCGGAGCCCCCCACCGGCGTGGGCGAGCCCGGGGTGCCCCTGGTCGCCCCCGCGGTGGCCAACGCCTTCTTCCAACTCACTGGCCAGCGCGTCCGCCGCCTGCCCTTCGCGCGGGCGATCGAGAAGGGAGGGCGGGCATGAAGCGACGGGCCTCCCTGGGGGCGGCCGCGGCCGCCGCGCTCGCCCTCTCGGCCCCCTACCGTGCACAAGCGGAGACGCTTCGCGCGGTGAGCACGTTCTCCGACATCGCCGACCCGCAGCGGAGATCGGCAGCGCTCTTCGAGGAGGCGGGCAAGGTCCTCCAGCATCCGAGGTGCGTCAACTGCCACCCCTCGACCGACCGACCGTTGCAAGGCGAGGGGCGACGGCTTCACGAGCCGCGCGTTCGCCGCGGAGCCGACGGGCACGGCGTGCCCGGCATGCGCTGCGCCACCTGCCACACTTCCGAGAACTTCGATCCGGCGGGCGTCCCTGGAAACCCGCATTGGGCCCTCGCCCCCGCCTCGATGGCCTGGGAAGGGAAATCGCTGGCCCAGATCTGCGAGCAGATCAAGGATCCCGCGCGCAACGGCCGCCGCAAGCTCTCTGCTGTAGTGGAGCACGTGACGAAGGACGCGCTCGTGGGTTGGGCGTGGTCCCCGGGAGCGGGGCGGGATCCCGTGCCCGGCACCCAGGCCAGCTTCGGCGCGCTCATGGACGCCTGGGCCAGGAGCGGAGCGGCCTGCCCGAGGCCCTGAAACGTCGTCCAGATCCGGGACGGACCGTCCGGGAACTCAGACGCGGAGGCCCCCAACGCCGCCTCGATGACGCGCGATAGGCCGCCGTGCCCGAATGGTTTGCGAGCCCGTTGCGACCGTGGCACGTCGGTTGCCGTTCCTGCCGCAATGAAGATGAGGCGAGTCCTCCCTCGGCCCCTCGCCGTGGTCGCCGGGCTCTTACTCGCCAGCACCGTGCTCCGCGCGGAGGACTTACCGGAAATCCGGAACAGAGGGGTGTTGCGCGTGCTCGCGGTCGTCTCCGACGAGGAGAAGTACTTCGTCTCGCAATCGCCCCTCGGCGGGTTCGACTGGGAGATGCTCCAGGGATTCGCCGCGCTCGAGAAGCTCCAGCTCGAGCTCGTCCCGGTGCCGGGCTGGGACGGCCTCATTCCCGCGCTGGCGAAGGGGCGGGGAGACGTGATCGCGGGCGGCTTCACGGACACGGAAGCGCGACGCCGGCATATCCGCTTCACCGTGGAAACGTTCCCCACTCGCAGCGTCGTGGTCACGCGCAGGCCCGGGC
>JBKPBQ010000395.1:0-4445 GCA_046726955.1 Acidobacteriota bacterium | reverse complement strand
TCCTTGAGCACGGCGTGCAGGGTCTCGACACCGGTCTCGCGCCGGAAGGCGGGCACCCCCGCGAGCATCTCGAAGAGGACGGCCCCGAACGAGAAGAGGTCGCTCCGCGGGTCGATCGTCCCCCCGCGGACCTGCTCCGGGGACATGTAGGCAGCGGTGCCGATGATCCGGCCAGGGTCGGTCTGGCCGCGCATGGGCGTGTCGGTGTCGCTCGTGACGGGGTCGATCGGGCGGAACACCTTGGCCAGCCCGAAGTCGATGATCTTGGCGTGGCCCGACTCCGTGACCATCACGTTAGAGGGCTTGAGGTCGCGGTGGACGACGCCACGGGCGTGCGCTTCGGTCAGCCCCTCGACGATCTCGAGGGCGAGGTCCAGCGCGCGCGCCGGAGGAAGCCGCGCCTTGACGAGCGTCGCCAGCGGGAAGCCGCGCACGAGCTCCATCGCGATGAAGGTGGCCCCGTCGGCCTCGTCGATCTCGTGGATCACGCAGATCGCGGGGTGGGCGAGCGAAGCCGCCGCCTGGGCCTCCTGCTTGAGCCGCCGCTGCAGGTCGGGATCCTCGGAGGGCCCGGGGCCGAGCACCTTCAGGGCCACCTCTCGGCCGAGCCGAGTATCGTGAGCGCGATAGACGACGCCCATCCCGCCGTGGCCGATCTCCTCCGTGATGCGGTAGCGCCCGAGCGTCCGGCCGATCATCCGTTTTCCCCGCCTACGGGATTCTAGGGGCAAAAAGGCCGGTCGTTCGCCGGTATCTATCGGTGATTCACCGATATCCGGGATTTTGCACGACCGCGAGGCCGTATCCTCATACGGAAGGAGCAGAGGGCATGCGCCAACGTGGACGCCGCACGACCCCCCGGCTCGTGATGGGGGTCATCGTGATGGGCATCGGCCTCATGCTGACGCTCGACAACTTCGGCGTCCTCGACGCGCGGCGCTTCTGGCACCTCTGGCCCCTCATCCTCGTCGGCCTCGGCCTCGCCCGCCTCGGCCACTGGGCGCGCGCGGGCGGACGCCCGGAAGGTCTCGGGCTCGTCGTCTTCGGCCTCGCCTTCCTCCTGCTCAACTTCCACGTCCTCGAGTTCAAGCACCTCTTCCCGCTCTTCCTGCTCGGCGTGGGCGCTCTCATGTTCGTGAAGGCCTTCCTCGGCGAGCGCGCGCTCGAGGAAGGGGGCGAGGGCGGTGGGACGCACTCGCTCGTCGACGCGTTCGTTGTGATGGGCGGAGTGAAGAAGGCCTCGAGCTCGCCGGACTTCAAGGGGGGAAGCGCCTTCGCGCTCATGGGGGGCACCGAGATCGACCTTCGGCAAGCCTCGATCGAGACCGGGCCCGCCGTGCTCGACACCTTCGCGATGATGGGTGGCATCGAGATCCGCGTGCCGGAGTCCTGGACGGTCGAGATCCAGGGCAACGCGCTCCTCGGCGGCTTCGAGGACAAGAGCCGCCGCCCGCCGGACGAGAGGAAGCGCCTCATCATCACCGGCTTCGCCATCATGGGAGGCGTCGAGGTCAAGAACTAGCCGACCATGCATCCTCTCCTCGCGGAACGGCGACGGCTCCTCGCCTACCTCGCGGCCTGGGAGCTCCTGGGGATCCTCCTCGCTCTCCTGCTCGTGCTCACCGGCCGCTTCTCGTGGCTCGACGCGCTGGCCATGGCCATCCCGCTCGTCGCCGCCTACTCCTTCATCTGCCTCGGCGCGTTCTGGGTCTGCCGCGCCGCGCCCCTCCGCATGTCGTCGCTCCTCCAGGCCGCGGGCGCGCAGGTCGCCGCCGCCCTCATCTCCGCTGCGCTCTGGCTCCTCCTGTCGCGCGCGTGGGCGGCGGGACTCGACCGCACGGAGCTCTTCCGGACGATGACGGAGCGGCAGGTGCAGGCGGCGCCGCTGCTCTTCGGCATGGGAGTGCTGCTCTACCTGCTCGCGGCGGCGCTGCACTACGTCCTCGCCGCCTTCGAGGCCTCGCGCCAGTTGGAGACGGAGGCGCTCCGCTTCCAGGTCCTCTCGCGCGAAGCCGAGCTCAGGGCGCTGCGGGCGCAGATCCACCCGCACTTCCTGTTCAACAGCCTCAACTCGATCAACGCCCTCATCACCGCCGATCCCGAGGAGGCGCGCCGGGTGTGCCTGCTCCTGGGCGATTTCCTGCGTCGGAGCCTGACCCTGGGCGCCCGCGAGAGCGTGCCGCTCTCGGACGAGCTGGCGCTCGCCGAAGACCTGCTCGCCATCGAGAAGGTGCGGTTCGGCTCGCGCCTCCGGTTCGAGAGCCGGGTGGACGACGATGCGCGGCCCTGGCCGGTGCCGCCGCTCGTCCTCCAGCCGCTCGTGGAGAACGCGGTCACCCACGGGATCGCGCAGTGCCTCGACGGCGGCACCGTCGTGCTCGAGGCGCGGCGCGAGGGGGAGCGGCTGCGGGTGAGCATCGTCAATCCCCGCGACGCCGACGGCCAGCCCCGGAAGGGGACGGGCATCGGCCTCGAGAACGTCCGCCGGCGGCTGGATGCGGTCTACGGCCGGGAAGCCGTTTTTCGCCACCAGGCCCATGGGGACAGCTTCCGCGTGGACCTCGAGATCCCGGCCGACGCCCTGCCCCCCGAAAAGCCCGTTTTTCCTTGACGCGGGCCGCGCTTCTGCTAAGATCCGCCCCGCTTACGGACCCTCCAGAAAGGACCGGGAAGCGCACCAATGACCGTCGTCTGCGCGTCGTGCCAGCGTTACCTCGGCACAAAGCCCCCCTATCGCGATCTGGGTATCGCCCACGGGATCTGCACCGCCTGTGCGATCCGGCAGCGGCGTGAGCTCAAGACGCTCGTGGTCAGCCGCGAGCGGGCCGACGCCTGGCCCGTGATCGAGAGCGTGCTGCGCGTCCAGAGCGAGCTGCAGGTCGTGCTCGAGCGTCGCAGGGGGGATCGCCGGCAGAACGACCTCGACGTCGAGGCCTGCCGCCGGCTGCCGAGCCGCGACCGCCGGCAAACCCAGAGTCTGCGCCTCATCTAGCGCAGACGACCAGTCGTCCGGGTCCCCACCACCCGGCATCGGGGTGGTGTGCCCGGCGCGCGCGTTGTCAGGGCTTCCAGGCGCCGCGCGCCACCGCCGGCACGAACGTGTCGAGGTCCGACGGCCTCCAGGCCAGGACCTTCTCCTGCTCGGCGCTCATGTAGGCGGCCATCAGCAGCTCCGTCACCGAGAGGCCGGCTTCGAACGACAGCTCGGGCTGCCGCCCGTCCAGGAACTCGGTCGTGAAGTACCGGTTCTCGCCTTCGTAACCGTACTCCGCGGCCTCGTTCCCCACGACGGGCATGAGCCCCTGCTCGGCGTTCTGCTTCTCCACGAGGTCCTCGCCCGACTGTCCCTTCACCCGGCGGCTGAGGAAGAGCTTCCCGCCGGCCTCGAGCGAGCTCATCGAGAACGAGTACTCGGGCCCCAGGAGCTCCATGCTCAGCCGGAGACCCGCCCCCACGAAGCTCCAGGAGGTCGTGGCCTCGGCGATGACGGGGCGGCCGTTCTCCGCCTCGTAGGTGATCGTGGCCCGCGCGAAGTCCTCGGACGGCCGCTGCTCGTAGTCCACTTCCTTGCCCATCGACTCGCGGAGCGACTTCGCGTAGGCGGGGTCGGACCACTTGAGCGAGGCGATCTGGGCCGAGACCTTCTTGACCTTCAGGCTGCTGCGCGGCGCGCCCGGCTTCGTGAGGAGGAAGCGCGCGACCTCGAGGCTGTGGCACATCATGTCGTTGAGGACACCCCCGCCCTGCAGCTCGCCCTGCCAGAACCACGGCATGTGGGGGCCGCTGTGCTCCTCGGCGGCGCGGGCGAGGTAGGGCCGCCCGGAGAGGGCGGCTCCGCGGGCCCAGGCGATCGCGTGACCGCGCTCGAGACCAGGCGAGAAGAGCTGATCTTCGAGGTAGCCGTGAAGCACGCCGGCCTTCTTCACGAGCTCGACCATGCGCTTCGCCTCGGCCACGTTGCGGGCGAGCGGCTTTTCGCAAGCGATCGCGGTGAGCTCGGCGCCGGCGCCGCGGGCGGCCACGATCTCTTCCATGTTCTCGACCCGGCGGTGGTTCGGCCCGCAGATCCAGATCGCGTCGATCTCGGGCGCCCTGGCCATCTCCGTCAGGGACGCGAAGGCCTTGGCCTCGCCCACGCGTAGCGAGCGGGCGAGGCGCGCGGCATCCTCGGCGTGCGCGCGGTTGGGGCTCCAGAAGCCCCGGATGTCCGCGTCGCGCACTGCCGCCCACGCGCGGACGTGGAAACGCGTCATGAAGCCGCTGCCGACGAACCCGACGCCCAGGCGCTTCGCCATCACTGCCTCCGGCGGAATGCTATGGGCGCGGCGCGCGGGGGGCAAGCCGTGCGTCATCCCGCCCTGGCGGGCGCGGACGGGGCGAGGCTGGGCCGCGGGAAGCCCAGCCTCGCCATCGCTCAGTCGCTGCTCAGCGGCTGACCTTGGTCG
>JBKPBQ010000394.1:0-4481 GCA_046726955.1 Acidobacteriota bacterium | reverse complement strand
GCTTCCGACGTCCTCTACATCAAAGCGCTCGCTGCTCCCTTCACCGTAAACACCATGCCCGAGGCCACGCTGAAGGCCTTCGGCGATCACGGGACTCTGGCTGCCTCGCTCTCGGCCGACGGCGGCGATAGCGAGTCGGTGCTGACCCGGATCGCCGCGGCCGGAGTCGACGTCGGCGCCCTCGCGCGCCAGCTCCAGGACGAGGGGGCGAAGTCGTTCGTCAAGTCCTGGCACGAGCTCATGGGCGTGATCGCTTCCAAGAGCGCCGCCCTCGACAAGGCGAGCTGAAGAAGTGGAAGGAGCAGCGATGGCTGGAAACTTGTCCCTCACCGCGCGCCCCTCGTGGAAGGCGCTCGAGGCCCACCACGAGAAGGTCAAAGGGCTCCACCTCCGCACGCTCTTCGCGGACGACAAGACCCGCGGAGAGCGCCTGACCGCGGAGGCGGCGGGCCTCTATCTCGACTACTCGAAGAATCGAGTCACGGACGAGACCCTGACCCTGCTCGGCCGGCTCGCTGAGGAGTCCGGCCTGCGCGGGAAGATCGACGCCATGTTCCGCGGCGACAAGATCAACCTGACGGAGGACCGGGCGGTCCTGCACACCGCCCTCCGCGCTCCGCGCGGCGCATCGATCCTCGTGGACGGCAAGAACGTGGTCCCCGACGTCCACGCCGTGCTCGACGCGATGTCGGCGTTCGCGAACCGCGTCCGGAGCGGGGAGTGGAAGGGCCACACCGGCAAGCGGATCCGCAACGTCGTCAACATCGGCATCGGCGGCTCCGACCTCGGCCCGGTGATGGCCTACGAGGCGCTCAAGCACTACAGCGATCGCGCGATGACCTTCCGCTTCGTGTCCAACGTCGACGGAACGGATCTCGTGGAGGCGACCCGGGATCTGGACCCCGCAGAGACGCTCTTCATCGCCTCCTCCAAGACCTTCACGACGCTCGAGACGATGACCAACGCGGAGAGCGCGCGCCGGTGGCTGCTCGCGGGGCTCGGGGGCGACCCGAAGGCGGTGGCCCGGCACTTCGTGGCCGTCTCCACGAACGCCAAGAAGGTGTCGGAGTTCGGCATCGACACCGCGAACATGTTCGGGTTCTGGGACTGGGTGGGCGGGCGCTACTCCATGGACTCCGCCATCGGTCTCTCGACGATGCTCGCCGTCGGCCCCGAGAGCTTCCGAGCGATGCTCGGCGGCTTCCACCGGATGGACGAGCACTTCCGCACCGCCCCCTTCGCGAGCAACCTGCCCGTGCTCCTGGGACTCCTCACCGTCTGGTACACCGACTTCTTCGGGGCGGAGACGGTGGCCGTCCTCCCCTACGAGCAGTACCTGAAGCGCTTCCCCGCGTACCTTCAGCAGCTCACGATGGAGAGCAACGGCAAGCACGTCACGCGCGAGGGCGCGGAGATCGGCTATCCCACCGGTCCCGTCTACTGGGGCGAGCCGGGCACCAACGGACAGCATTCCTTCTACCAGCTCATCCACCAGGGGACGCGCCTCATCCCGTGCGACTTCATCGCCTTCGGAAAGCCCCTGAACCCGCTCGGCCGGCACCACGACATGCTGCTCGCGAACGTGTTCGCGCAGACCGAGGCTCTCGCCTTCGGCAAGACCCGCGAGCAGGTCGTGGCCGAGGGCACTCGGGAGCACCTCGTCCCCCACCGCGTGTTCCAGGGCAACCGTCCCTCGAACACGATCCTCGCCGACCGGCTCACCCCGGAATCGCTGGGAACGCTCGTCGCGCTCTACGAGCACAGTGTCTTCACGCAGGGCGCTGTCTGGGACGTCGACTCCTTCGACCAGTGGGGCGTCGAGCTCGGCAAGGTGCTGGCCCAGCGCATCATCCCCGAGCTCGAGGGCGAAACGGAGCCCCCGCTCGGCCACGACAGCTCCACGAACAACCTCATCCGGCGCTATCGGGCGCAGAGGTCACTGAGATGAGCCGCTTCGACGAGCAGCTTCAGAAGATGCAGACGCATCCGGGGTTCGTGGCCGCGCTCGATCAGAGCGGGGGTAGCACGCCCCACGCGCTGCGTGCCTATGGAATCAAGGAAGACGCCTGGTCCACCCCGGAGGAGATGTTCGGGATCGTGCATCGGATGCGCACGCGCATCATCACCAGCCCGAGCTTCACCGGGGAGAGGATCCTCGGCGCCATCCTGTTCGAGAACACGATCGACCGGGACATCGAGGGGATGCCCAGCGCGGACTACCTGTGGAACGTGAAGCGAGTGGTGCCGTTCCTGAAGGTGGACAAGGGCCTGGTGGAGGAGAAAAACGGCGTCCAGCTGATGAAGCCGATCCCCGACCTCGCCGCGCTTCTCGACAAGGCCAGGGCGAAGCGCATCTTCGGAACCAAGATGCGCTCCGTCGTCAACCAGGCCGACGGAACCGGCGTCAAGGACATCGTGACCCAGCAGTTCGAGGTGGCTCGGCAGATCATCGCCGCCAACCTCGTGCCCATCGTGGAGCCGGAGGTCGACATTCACTGCCCGGAAAAGGCCAAGGCCGAAGGGTTGCTGAAGGCAGCACTTCTCGCGGCCCTCGACCGGCTGCCCGCGGGTCAGCGGGTCATGCTCAAGCTCACCCTGCCGGAGACCGACGACTTCCATGCCGACCTCGTGCGCCATCCAAAGGTGGTGAGGGTGCTCGCGCTGTCGGGCGGCTACTCGAGGCAGGAGTGCAACGAGCGCCTGCGGCGGAACCCCGGCGTCGTCGCGAGCTTCTCGCGGGCGCTGGTCGAGGGGCTGTCCGCGCAGCAATCCGATGCCGAGTACGACGCCCTCCTGGACGCGTCCATCCAGAGCATCTTCGAGGCGTCCAACGCGCGCGCGCTGACCGGAGACCGCCGGGGAATCGCGCGATGAACGGAGATGCCGTGAAGCTCGCCCCTTCGATTCTCAACGCCGACTTCGCCCGTCTGGGCGATCAGGTGGCGGAGGCGGAGCGGGCGGGGGCGGATCGGATCCACGTGGACGTGATGGACGGGCGCTTCGTTCCGAATCTCTCCATGGGCCCGGCGGTCGTCCAGTCCCTTCGCCGGGTGACGCAGCTGCAGCTGGAGATCCACCTGATGGTCTCGAACCCGGACCTCTTCCTGGACGAGTTCGTCGAGGCCGGCTCCGACTCGTTCCTCGTCCATTGGGAGGGCAACCACAACCTGCACCGCACGGTGCACCGGATCCGGGATCTCGGCAAGGGCGCCGGGGTGGCCGTCAATCCGGCGACGCCGGCGGCGGTGCTGGAGGAGATCGTCGCGGACCTGGATCAGGTGCTGGTGATGACCGTGAACCCGGGATTCGGCCATCAGCCGTTCCTCCGGACGACCCTGCCCAAGATCGGCCGGGTGCGCGAGCTCGTCGAGCGGAAGAAGCCCGGGTGCGCGGTGGAAGTGGATGGGGGCATCGACGTGACGACGGCCCCCGACGTGGTTCGGGCGGGGGCGAGGGTGCTCGTGGCGGGCTCGGCTGTTTTCGGCGACCACGACGGTGTCGCCGCTGCGATGGACCGCCTGCGCGCAGCCCTCGACGACACGAAGCGCGAAATCGGGCGCGGGGAACGAACGGCGTTTCAAAGGAGTCAGTGATGCAGCTCGGAATGATCGGACTCGGCCGCATGGGCGCCAACATGGCCCTCCGGCTGCTCGCGGGCGGCCACGCGTGCGTGGTCTACGACAGGTCGGCGGGTGCAGTGGAGGAGCTCGCGCGGCAGAAAGCCGTGGGCTCGTCGTCGATCGCGGATTTCGTGAAGAAGCTGGATACGCCCCGAGCCATCTGGCTGATGGTACCGGCGGCGGTCGTGGACGCGACGATCGGCGAGCTCCTCCCCCACCTCACGTCCGGAGACATCCTCATCGACGGCGGCAATTCCTACTACGTCGACGACATCCGCCGCGCGAAGGAGCTCGCCCCGAAGGGCATCCACTACGTGGACGTAGGGACGAGCGGTGGAGTGTGGGGGCGGGAGCGCGGGTACTGCCTGATGATCGGCGGCGAGGCGGCGGCGGTCAAGCACCTCGATCCGATCTTCGCGACCTTGGCTCCCGGCGTCGGCGACATCCCTCGCACGCCCGGGCGGGAAGCCATCGGCGGCACCGCCGAGCGGGGGTATCTCCACTGCGGACCGAGCGGCGGCGGCCACTTCGTCAAGATGGTCCACAACGGCATCGAGTACGGCATCATGGCCGCGTACGCCGAGGGGCTCGGCATCCTGCGCTCCGCGAACATCGGCAAGCGGGGCCACGAGGTCGACGCCGAGACGACGCCGCTGCGCGATCCCGAGCACTACCAGTACGACTTCACTCTGCCCGACATCGCCGAGGTGTGGCGCCGCGGGAGCGTCGTCGCCTCCTGGCTGCTCGACCTTTCGGCGTCGGCGCTCATCAAGGATCCGGCGCTCAAGGGCTTCCAGGGGCGCGTGTCCGATTCCGGCGAGGGCCGGTGGACGATCAAGGCGGCCATCGACGAGGCGGTGC
>JBKPBQ010000393.1:0-16049 GCA_046726955.1 Acidobacteriota bacterium | reverse complement strand
GTCCGCATCGGCGCCGCGAGCGCGCTGCTCCTCGGCCTCGAGCTCGAGGTGCGCCTGCACCTCGCGGTCGAGGTCGTTCCCCGGACCCTCGCCCGCCCGGCGCTTCATTCCGCCGTTCGCATCACGCGCGCGATCGCGGTCACGAGCTGCGCCCATCGCGACTCCTCCGCGGCGAGCTGCTTGCGGCCCGCCGGGCTCAGCCGGTAGTACTTGAACTGGCGGTTGCGGTCCGGCGCCTTCTCCCACCTCGCGGCGATCCACCCTCGCCGCTCCAGCCGGTGGAGGGCGGGATAGAGCGAGCCGTGCTCCACCTGCAGCACCTCGTCGCTCGTCAGCTGGATGTGCTTGGCGATCTCGTGCCCGTGGGCAGGGCCCTGCCGCAGCGTGCGGAGGACGAGCATGTCCAGGGTGCCCTGGAGCAGCTCGATGCGGTCTGCCGGGGGCCGGGCCATCAGGGTAGACACTCTACCATCAACATGGCGTCGAGGGTAGACATTCTTCCCTCGGTCCCGTGTGCCAGACTAGGGGACCGTGACGAGCGTCGAGACCCCGGTGGCGCGCGAGATCGGTTCCATGCCCGTCCGCTACCTGCTGCTCGTGGGAGTCCCCGTGCTGGTCATCCTCGCGGTCCTGCACGCGGGCGCCGGCCGCGCGGCCGCTCCCGTCGTCCGGACGGTGCCCTCGAGCGGGCCCCCGGCGGGGACGGCCGATATCGGTCTCCTCCTCGTACAGCTCCTGGTGGTGCTCCTGGCCACGCGCCTCTGTGGGCTCGCCGTGCGTCCGCTCGGCCAGCCGCACGTCGTGGGGGAGATGCTCGCGGGCATCCTCCTCGGTCCGTCGTTCCTGGGCCTCGTCGCCCCGGGAGTCGGGACGAGTCTCTTCCCGCCGGCGAGCCTGGGGGTCCTGAACGCGCTCAGCCAGGTGGGGATGGTCCTCTACATGTTTCTCATCGGCCTGGAGCTGGACCACGAGGCGCTCTCCGCGGGCCGCGGCACGGCCGTCCTCACCAGCCACGCGAGCATCGCCGTCCCCTTCGCGCTCGGAGTGAGCCTCGCGCTCGCCCTCCACCACCAGTTCGCGCCAGACGGGATCCCCTTCGTCGCGTTCGCGCTCTTCCTGGGTGCGGCCATGAGCGTCACCGCTTTTCCCGTGCTCGCGCGGATCCTCGCCGAGCAGGGGATGCTGCGCACGCCCCTGGGGACGCTCGCGACGTCTGCGGCCGCCGTCGATGACGTCACCGCGTGGACGATCCTCGCCGGGATCATGGTCGTGGTGCGGGCGACGGGGGAGCAGAACCTCTGGCGGCCGCTCCTCGTGCTCGGAACGTTCGTGGCCGTCGTCTACCTCGTGCGCCGGCCCCTCCGCCGCGCCATCAACGGAGCGTTCGAGCGGCGGGGCCGGCTCACCCACGGAGTGGGAGCGATGCTCGTCGCCCTCGCCCTCACCGGCGGCGCCATCACCGAGGCGGCGGGTGTCCACGCGCTCTTCGGCGCGTTCTTCGTGGGATTCGTGCTCTCGAGCGAGCGGAGGCTCGCGCAGGCTGCGCGCGAGCGGCTCGAGGACCCGCTGGTTCTCGTGCTGCTGCCGCTCTACTTCGCGTTCACCGGCCTGCGGACGCGGCTCGGGCTCCTCTTCGAAGACGGATCCTGGGGCTGGGCCCTCGTCATCATCGCGGTGGCGGTGGCGGGCAAGCTCGGCGGCTCCGCGCTCGCCGCTCGCTTCGGCGGCCGTCCCTGGCGCGAGGCGCTGGCACTCGGCACGCTCATGAACACGCGCGGCCTCATGGAGCTCGTGATCCTCAACATCGGGCTCGACTTGGGTGTGCTCTCCCCGGCCCTCTACTCGATGATGGTGCTCATGGCTCTCACCACGACGGTGATGACGAGCCCGCTGCTGTCCGCGCTGGGCGTCGTGCGGCCCGCCGTCTCTGCCGTCGAGGCGAGCCGCCCGCCGAGCGCGACCTAGCCGGCCGAGCCCTCGCTCAGGCTCTCCAGGACCTGGACGAGCCGCGCGGGCTCGATCGGCTTCACGAGGTGGGCGTCGAAGCCGGCTTCCTTCGCGCGCGCGCGATCCTCGGGCTGGCCGTACCCGGTGAGGGCGACGAGCCGCGCCGGGCGCTCGAGCTTGTCCCGCAACCTCCGCGCCACCTCGTAGCCGTCGATGTCGGGCAGCCCGATGTCGAGAAGCACGACGTCGGGCGCGAAGCTCATGGCCGCTTCGATCCCCTCCTGGCCCGAGGCCGCGGTGACCACCTCGTGGCCGTGCATCACGAGGCTGGCGGCGAGCGATTCCCGCCCGTCCGCGTGGTCTTCGATCACGAGGATCCGGCGATGCGTCGTCGTGGGGTGGGGAGAGGGCGGCGTTCTTCCCGGCGCGGTGTGGGCGACGAGGGGAAGTCGGACCTCGAACTCCGCGCCGCGCCCGGGACCCGCGCTGTACGCGTACACCGTGCCTCCGTGCAGCTCCACGATCCGCTTGACCAGGGTGAGCCCGATCCCGAGCCCACCTTCCGTGCGGGCGAGCCCCGGGTTCGCCTGGGCGAAGAGCTCGAAGATCGACTCCAGCTTGTCCTCGGGGATTCCCACCCCGTCGTCGTTCACGCGCACCAAGGCCTCGGCGCCCTCGACGTCCAGGGTGATCCGGATGGAGCCCTCCGGCCGGGAGTACTTGGAGGCGTTGTTGATGAGGTTCCCGAGCACCTGTTGCAGGCGGACGGGGTCTCCGAGCACGGTTACCTCGCTGGTGCGAGCGTCGACGCCGAGCTGCTGGCGCTTGCCCTCGAGCTGATGGCGCTGGGCCTCCAAGGCCAGGTCCACCGTGGAGCGCAGGTTCACCAGGTCGCGCTCAATCTGGATCCGGCCGTTCGTAATGCGCGCGACGTCGAGGAGGTCGTCGAGGAGGCGCGCCAGGTGGTGCGCCTGCCGGCGAATCATCGCCCCCGCCCGCGAGGCGGAGGAGCCGGAGTCCGGGCCCGCCTCGATCAGGGACGCGGCGTTGACGATGACGCCCACCGGGTTGCGGAGCTCGTGGGCGAGCATCGCCAGGAACTCGTCCTTGTCGCGATTGGCGCGCACGGCCTCGGCGCGCGCGGCCTCCGCCTCCCGGCGCGCCGACTGCTCGCGGTAGAGGAACCGCTCGATCTTCTCCTCGGACACGACGCGCGTGAGCCCGAGGATGACGTGGCGGGCGGCGGTGGACGCGAGGCTCAGCTCGTCGGGTGCGAAGGCGTGGGGGGCGTCGTAGTACAACATGAACTTCCCGAGGAGCCGGCCCTGGTGCACGAGGGGAAAGAACCCGAGCGACCGGATGCCCTCGCGGAGGATCACGTCGCGAAGCGCCCCGAGCTCGCCGGCCTCGGCCACGTCCTCGAACAGGGCCGGCTGGGGATCCCGGGTGGCGGGGGTCCAGGGCGAGTGCCCCTCCGTGGCCGCACGGTAGGCGTCCGACAGCCCGCGCCACGAGATGAACCGCAGGACGCCGCCCTCGTCGAAGACGAGGACGCTCGCGCGGTCCGCTCGCGTGACGGAGAGGATCCCCTGCACACCCGCGTCGCAGACCTCCTTGGCCGTACGGGCCCGGGCCACGCGGTCGACCAGGAGGTAGAGCGCCTCGAGGGTGCGCACGGAGTCGCCCGCGGCACCTGCCGCATCGGGGCCGTCGGTCGCGGCCCGTCGGTCTACAGGGGCTGGGATTCCCTCCGGGGGAAAGACCCGTGGGAGCATCCCCGGAGTATATCGAGAACCCGCTCGGCGTCGCGCCACTATCTTTTGGACAGCGCGCGAAGTGCGGCGCTCCAAAGAAGAGTGTAGAAACGTGGTCCGAAACGTGTTCCCCGCCGACCGTGTGAGGGAGCCGGATCGTACGACCCCGCGACCGGCCCGCCGTGGCTTGCCTCTTGCAACCTTCGGGACAAATGCATGGCGTCGATTGTCGAGCCCGCGCCGCGGTCTCCTGCTGATCTCGACGCACTCGCACACAGCCTCGACGGGCGTCTCCGGCGGATCTGGGAAACGCGCCGCACGCTCTACGGCTTCTTCGCCACCGTCGACCACAAGCAGATAGGCCTTCGCTACCTCGTGACCGCCTTCGGGTTCCTCCTGCTGGGCGGGAGCGAGGCGCTCCTCATGAGGTTCGAGCTCAGCCGCCAGGAGGCCCGCGTGCTGAGCCCCGAGGCCTACAACCAGGTGTTCTCGCTCCACGGGCTGACCATGATCCTCTGGTACGCCTCGCCCGTGCTCTCCGGCTTCAGCACCTACCTCGTCCCGCTCGTCCTGGGCGCGCGGGACATGGCCTTTCCGCGGCTCAACGCGTTCAGCTACTGGATCTTCCTGATGTCCGGCCTCTTCCTGTACGCGGGGGTGCCGTTCGGCCTCGCCCCCAACGGCGGCTGGGTCGGGTACGTCCCGCTGACCTCCGCCCCCTTTTCACCTGGCCTTAACAACGACTATTACGCCCTTGCCCTCGTCTTCCTGACCGTTTCCACGACCGTCGGCGCCATCAACCTGGTGGTCACGATCCTGCGTCTGCGCGCTCCCGGGATGTCCGTCGAGCGCATGCCGCTCCTCCTGTACAGCACGGGCACGACGTCCGCCCTCTCCGTGCTCGCGCTGCCCGCGCTGACGGCGGCCTGCGTCCTCCTCGAGCTGGACCGGCAGTGGGGGACGCACTTCTACGACGCCACGCGGGGCGGCGATCCCTTGCTGTGGCAGCACCTCTTCTGGTTCTTCGGCCACCCCTGGGTCTACATCGTCTTCCTGCCCGCCACCGGGATGATGTCGATGCTCATCCCGGTGTTCGCGCGGAGGCCGATCGTCGGCTACACGCTCATGGCTTGGTCCACGATCTTGACCGCGGTGGTGGGGATGGGCGTCTGGGTCCACAGCATGTTCGCAGTAGGAATGAGCCAGATTTCGATGAGCTTCTTCAGCGCGGCCAGCCTGACCATCTTCGTGTTCAGCACGATCCAGGTCTTCGCCTGGGTGGCCACTCTCTGGCGCGGCCGTCCCGTCGTCACGGCCTCGCTCCTCTTCGCGATCGGGTTCATCGCCACGCTCGTGGTCGGAGGCTCGAGCGGAGTCGTCACCGCCGTCGTGCCGTTCGACTGGGAGGTGCACGACACGTACTTTGTGGTCGCCCATCTCCACTACGTCCTCGTCGGCGCCAACCTCTTCCCGGTTTTGGCCGCGCTTTACTACTGGTTCCCCAAGATGACCGGCCGGATGCTCGGCGAGCGGCTCGGACGCTGGAGCTTCTGGGTCATGTTCCTCGGCTTCAACGTCGGGTTCTTCCCCCTGCACGTGACCGGGCTGCTGGGGATGCGCCGGCGCGTCTACGCCTACGGCGTCGAAGACGGCCTCGCCGCGCTCAACCTGCTCGCGACCGTGGGCGTCGTCATCATGGCTTTCGGGCTCCTCCTGACCCTCTGGAACATCAGTCGGTCGCGCCGCATGGGGCTCGTGGCCGGCGCGAACCCGTGGAGTGCGGACACGCTGGAGTGGGCGATCGCTTCGCCGCCGCCGCCGTACGGCGTCGCCCCCATCCCGGTCGTGCGCTCCCGGCATCCCCTCTGGGACGACCACGACGAAGAGGAGGACCCGCGCGAGGCCCGGCCGGTGGCCGCGGCGAGGGAGCCCGAGGACTCGGCCATGCCCGCGGTGGTCGCGATGATCGTGGCCGGCCTCTTCACGGCCCTTCTCTTCAAGAGCCTGTGGATCGCCGCCGTCTTCTGCGTCCTTCTCTTCAGCTACGTCACGGTACGCGCCGCGAAAGGCAAGCCATTTGCAACGTTACTGGTCGGAGGTGAACGATGGAGGCAAGACGCGGACGCAAGAGCAGCTCCGGACGACGCTACGGACGCAAGGCGGGCCAGAAGGTCGAGAGAGCCATGCACGAGATGAAGCGGGGGCAGCTGCGCTCCGGCCGCTCGGGCAAGCGGGTGACGAGCCGCAAGCAGGCCATCGCGATCGGCCTCTCCGAGGCGCGCCGCTCCGGCGGCAAGGTCCCCTCGCGCCGCTCGTCTTCGCGGAGCCGGAGCCGGCGCAGCCGGTAGTCGCAGCCCGAGGCTCGCTCAGGGGGCGCGCTGTCCTTCGATGGACCGACTGGAGGCGGCGCGCGCCCTGAACGAGATCGGCCGGCGTCTCCAGATCGCGGGGGGACACCGGTTCCGCGCCAAGGCCTTCATGCGCGGGGCGGCCGCGCTGCAGGGCCAGCCAGGAGACCTCGACACGCTCGTGTCCCAAGGCCGCCTCCGGGAGATCAGGGGCGTCGGCCCCGGCCTCGCCGCGGTGATCGAGGAGATGCACCGCACGGGCCGCTCACGGCTCCTCGAGCGCCTGCGCGCGGAGATGCCGAGGGGCGTGCTGGAGCTCTCCCGCGTTCCCACGCTGAGCGTCACGCGCATCCGCGCGCTGCAGGACGCGCTCGGCGTCGACGGCCTCCGGTCCCTGGAAGAGGCCGCTCGCGCCGGCCGAGTGCGCACGGTCCGCGGCTTTGGCCAGCGTACGGAAGAGCGCCTGCTCGCGGAGATCGCGCGGCTCCACGAGGGCCGCGGGCAGCTCCACCTGCACCGGTCGCAGCAGGCGGCCGACGAGCTCGTCGGCCACATGCGCGCGTCGGGCGACGTGTCGCGCGCGGAGGTGGCGGGGGAGCTGCGCCGCCGGCGCGAGACCGTCTCGAGCTTGCCCCTCGTCGTCACGGGAACGTCCGCGGAGGCGGCGGGGGAGCGCCTTCTTTCGTTCCCGCTCGTGGAATCCGTCGGGCCGCAGACGAGCGAGTCCACCACGGCGATCCTCACGAGCGGTCTCCCCGTCCGCATGGAGTGGGTTCCCGCCGCGCGCTACGGCACGGCGCTCGTCCGGCGAACCGGCTCGGAGAGCCACTGGCGACGTCTCGAAGCGCACGCGCGCGAGCGCGGACTCCCGGGTCCGCTCGACGCGCTGCCCGCCGCGGAAGAGACGGACTTCTACTCGCGTCTCGGCCTGCCCTTCATCCCCCCGGAGCTGCGCGAGGACGATGGCGAGATCGAGGCCGCCCTCGACGGATCGCTGCCCCGCGAGCTGGTGATGGTGGGCGACATCCGCGGCATGGTCCACTGCCACACCGAGTACTCGGACGGCCGGGACAGCGTGCTGGCGATGGCGAAGGCGGCGAAGCGGCTGGGCATGCATTACATCACGATCACGGATCACTCCCCGACGGCGTACTACGCGGGCGGCCTCAGCCTCGACCGCCTGGAGCGGCAGTGGGAGGAGATCGACCGCGCGCAGGAGACGACCGGCATCCGGATCCTGAAGGGGACCGAGTCGGACATCCTGGCCGACGGCTCTCTCGACTACCCTGACAGGGTTCTCGAGAAGCTGGACGTGGTCGTGGCCAGCATCCACAACCGCTACCGCATGGATGCCCGGGCCATGACTCGCCGGGTCACGCGCGCGCTCGCGCTGCCCCTCTTCAAGATCTGGGGACACGCGCGCGGACGTCTCATCAACCGCCGACCGCCCTTCGACTGCGACATGCCGGAGATCCTGGACGTGGCCGCGGAGTCGCGGGTGGCGGTCGAGATCAACGGCGACCCCTATCGGCTGGACATGGACCCGGAGTGGATCCGCGCGGCCCGGGAGCGGGGACTGTCCTTCGTGGTCTCCGTGGACGCGCACTCCACGCGCGCGCTCGAGAACGTGCGCTGGGGTATCGACATGGCGCGGCGCGGGTGGTTGGAGCGGAGCGACGTCCTGAACACGCTTCCCGCCGCCGAGTTCGCCTCTCGCGTGCGACCGGTCTAGTCTCGTTACTGAAGTCGTGTGCCGGCAGGGCGCGCGGCACTCGCTTCGCGCGCTCCGGCCTGGGCGAGCCCGGCGCAAGAGGCGCCGCGCTCGCCATCGGCATTCACCGTACAGTCGCGCGCTACCGCGAGGCGCGCGCGCCTTCAACCACACGACAAGGTCGCCGGTTAGCGCGGCGCTCCGGCGTAGAATCGCGGGTCGCGTGGAGGTGCCATGCGAGTTCTCGCGATGCTGTCGCTCGGGTCGGCGTTGCTCCTCGGGGCCGCCGCGGCTCCGCCGGTCTCGCTGCTGGTGGTGTCGATCGACGGCCTGCGTCCGGACTACGTGCTCGAGGCCGAGCGATACCACGCAGCGGTCCCGAACCTCCGGCGGTTTCTGACCGAGGGTGCGTTCGCGTCCGGTGTCGCGGGCGTCCTGCCGACCGTCACGTATCCGAGCCACACGACGATCGTCACCGGCGTCTCTCCCGCGCGGCACGGGATCGTGGCCAACGCCCCCTTCGACCCGCTCGGCCGCAACCTCGACGGCTGGTTCTGGTACGCGGAGGACATCAAGGTCGAGACGCTCTGGGACGCCGCGGCCAGGGCGGGAATGGTCACCTCCAGCGTCGAGTGGCCGGCCACGGCGGGCGCGCGCATCACGTACAACTTTCCCCAGTACTGGCGCGGCAAGATTCCCGAAGACCAGAAGCTCTATCGGCTGCTCGCGACGCCCGGGCTCCTGCCGGAAGCCGAGGCGGCCGTCGGGCCGTATCCGCCCAGCTACGAGTGGACGGTGGACGGCGACCGGCGACGCGCCGCCTTCAACGTCTTCCTGCTCGAGCGCAAGAAGCCGCGGCTGCACCTCTGCTACTTCGCGGCGCTCGACGAGGAGGAGCACGACAGCGGGCCCGGGAGCCCGGCCGCGCTCCAGGCGCTGGCCGAGATCGACGCTCTCGTGGGCCAGGTGCGCGCGGCCGCGGAGAAGAACGGCCCCGTCGTGGTGGCGGTCGTCTCCGACCACGGCTTCCAGAAGACGGACCGCGAGGTGCACGTCAACGAGCTGCTGCGTGAGGAGGGCCTCATCTGGCTCGACGGGCGCGGGCGCGTCACGTCCTGGCGGGCGGCGGCGTGGACCGCCGGTGGGTCGGCCGCGATCGTCCTCCGGGATCCGGCCGACGCCGAAGCCCGTCGGATCGTGCGCGCTCTCCTCGACCGCCTGTTGGCCGATCCCTCGTCGGGCGTGACGCGGGTCCTCGAAGGCGCCGAGATCGAGCGCGGCGGCGGCTTCCCGGGAGCCGCTTTCGTGGTTGGCCTCGCACCCAATGCCCGGATGGGCTCGACCCTGGAGGCGCCGGCGATCCGCGCGGGCGCCGTCCGCGGCACGCACGGGATGCTGCCCGACGACAAGCAGATGGACTCGGCCTTCTTCCTCGCCGGGCCGGGCATCCCGCGCGGTCTCGACCTGGGCCGGATCGACATGCGGGACGTCGCCCCCACGCTCGCCGGCCGGCTCTCCCTGAAGCTGCCGGCCGCCGAGGGACGCGACCTCCTGGCGCGCCGACCCTGATCAGAAGGAAAAGCTCACCGCGATGACGCTGCCGGTGTTGCCGGTCGTGTGGGTGTAGTACGTGCCGGGGATGCGGCGCGAGCCCGCCGGATCGCGAGAGCTGGGGGGAGTGCCCACGACGACGAGCGACGTGCCGGGGCGGTGAAAGTCCGGGTCCACGCCGACGGACTGGAGATAGAGGCTCTGCTGGGATTCAGGCACGTGTGAGAGATCGAGGCTTCCGGCCAGCGGGCCGGTCTCGAGCGCCACGCCGTTCGGGGGGGGCGCCAGATGCTGGCGGCACGCGAGCGTCAGCGTCACGCCTTTCACCCCGATCTGCAGGCCGACGAGCGCGTCGCTCGCTCCCGCGGGCTGGGCCACCGGGCTCCGGCCGCCCACGGGCACCCAGCCGGACAGCTCAGCGATCGCCGAGACCGGGCGCGCGATGGCGTAGCGCAGGCCGACGCCCATGTGCAGGAAATCCGGACGCCGTATCCGCTCGTCCGTCACGACCGTCGGCTGGCGCAGGGCTTTGACGATCAAGCGGTCGCTCCGCACCAGGCTTCCGTTGAAGGTGATGCCGGCGTTGACGGACGGGGAGAACCGCCCGCGAGTCCAGGTGGCGGCCGCCGACAGGCGCACGTCGAGGCTGCCGCTTCCGGAGCCTTTCTCGAGCTTGAAGCCGGACATGTCTCCGGGAACGGAGAAGTCGAGGCTGCCGGTCAGCGCCGGCCGCCAGCCCCGCTCGAACCGGATCTGGCCCTTCAGCCCGAACACGTACTCGCCGGGGATCATGTCGTCCACGCGCGCGCCGTGATGGCTGAGGTACGGCAGCGGCCAGTACAGCGAGCGGTACGGCTGCCCCGAGGCGCGCCACGCGCCCAGCGCGACGATGTCGAGGGGCGGAGAGGGCACGGGGTGGGCGCCGGGCTCGCTTATGGCGCGGCTCACGTGATAGCGGCCGTACATCTCGAGGCGGTGCAGGAAGGCGAGTCGCCAGTCGATGCGGATGTCGAGCGCGTCGATGCCGAGCGGGTCGCGATCGTAGTTGTCGAGGACCGTGCCGAAGCTGAAGTGCCCCGGCTCGAGGACGCGGGCTTCCTGGACCGCCATCATCCCGCCGCCCGATGGCCCCGTCCACACGGCCTGGGCGGTGGCCGTCTCCGCCGCGACGAGAGCAGCGGCGCAGAAGAGCAGCGGCCTCGTCGGGCGTAGGGGGGCCCTGGCCAAACCGATCCTCATCTTAGCGCCCACGGGCCGGGCTGCCGAAGCGACGTCCGTCGGGGGAAGGCATGATAGGAAACCGTGGTCGTCCGTTTCTTCCGGTCAAGCGTCCCCTGGCCGGGCGGAGGGAAGCATGAGGTCAGTCTTCTTCTGGGCCGTCCTGGCCGCGACCGGAAGCGGGCCGTCACCGGAGACCGTGCGGTGGTTCCAGACGACGGAGCAGGCGCTCATGGACGCCATCGCGCCCGGCGACAAGGCTCCCTGGGAGCGCGTCATGGATCCGTCGTGCGTCGTGACGAGCGAGGAGGGAGAGGTCCTCTCCCGCCAGCAGTTCCTCGACTCGCTCGGCCCGCTGCCCGCGGGTCTCGGCGGCTCGATCACGGTCCGCGATCTGACCGTGCAGGAGGCCCCGTCGCTCGCCGTCGTCCGCTACCTCGCCGACGAAGCCGAGTCCGTGTTCGGCCAGCGCCTGGTCGTGAACTACCGGGCGACGAACACGTACCGGCGGGACGGCGCGGGCTGGAAGATGATGGCCTCTCACCTCTCCGTCGTGACGCGTGACCCTCCGGCGCAAGCCGTGTCCGACGCCGGGTGGCCGGGTCTCGTCGGGACCTATCGCCTGCAGCCCGACGGCTGGACCTTCACCGTCGAGCTGCGTGACGGCACGCTCTTCGGCGGCCGGGATCCGAAGAAGCTCCGCCCTCTCGTTCCCCTCACCGCCGACGCGTTCGTGCTCTCCGGCGCGCTGGGGGAGTGGCTCTTCGTCGTGGAGAACGGCAAGGCGACGCGCATCGTGAACGTGCGGAAGTTCGCCCCGCTCGTCTGGACGAGGGTCGAGGCGACGCCGTAGCCGCCAGCGATCGTGTCGAACGTGCCTGCCGAATCGACATCGGATCGCCGCCCGGCCACACTCTAGACGACGTGGAAGCCGCCCTCCAGATCCGCCTCTTCGGGCCGCTGCGCATGACCTTCGAAGGCCGGCCCCTGGAACCTCCGGTGGCGGCCCGGGTCCAGTCGCTCCTGGCCTACCTGTTGCTCCACGCCGAAGCCCCGCAGTCCCGGGCGCGGCTCTCCTTCACGTTCTGGCCCGACGCGTCGGAGGCGAACGCCCGCAACAGCCTGCGCCAGCTGCTCCACCAGCTCCGTCTGGCGCTGCCCGATCCCGACCGCTATCTCCGGACCGACACCACGAGCGTGCAGTGGTCGGCGGACTCCTCCTGGAGCCTCGACGTCGCGCAGTTCGAGAGGGCGCTCGGCGAGGCGGAAGCGGCCGGCAAGGCTGGGGACTCGGGACGCCGCCGCTTCTGCCTTGAGCGCGCGGTGGAGCTCTGCGGCGGGCCGCTGCTTCCGAGCTGCTACGACGACTGGATCGGACCCGTGCGGGATCGCCTCGCGCGCCGATGCGAGGACGCGGTGGCCGCGCTCGTGGCGGTGATGGAGGCGCAGCGCGAGTATCCGGGCGCCCTCGCCCACGTCCGTCGCTGGCTCGAGCTCGACCCCCTCGACGAGGCCGCCTTCCGGTGGCTGATGCGGCTCCTCGCCCTCTCCGGCGACCGGCCGGCGGCTCTCCTCGCGTACCGCCAGTGCGCGGAGGTCCTCGCGAGGGAGCTCCAGGCCGCGCCGAGCGCCGAGACCACGGCCGCCTACGAGCGCATCCGCGACGCCGAGTCCGTTCCCTCGAGCACATCGGATGGAGGAGACGGAGCGCGGGGGAGCGCGCCCCTCGTCGGCCGGCAGGCCGAGTGGTCGAAACTCCGGCAAGCGTGGGAGGAAGCGGCGCGCGGCCCGGCCCGGCTCGTCCTCGTGACCGGAGACGCCGGCATCGGGAAGTCGCGCCTGGGGGAGGAGCTCTCGACCTGGGCACTGCGGCAGGGAGTGACCACCGCCAAGACGCGCTCGTACGCCGCGGAGGGCCGGCTCTCCCTCGCCCCGGTGAGCGAGTGGCTCCGCAGCGAGTCGCTCTTCCCGCACCTGGCGCGCCTCGACGAGGTCTGGCGCGTGGAGGTGGCGCGCATCGTGCCCGAGCTCCTGGCCCGGGACACGGACCTCCCGCGCCCCGCCCCCATGACCGAATTCGGGGACAGGCTGCGCTTCTTCGAAGGCCTCGCGCGGGCGGTGCTGGCGGCGCCTCCGCCTCTGCTGCTGGTGATCGACGACCTCCAGTGGTGCGACCGCGAGACGATCGAGTGGCTCCACTTCCTCTGCCGATTCGAGCCGGGCGCGCGCGCTCTCGTCCTTGCCACCGCGCGCTCGGACGAGCTCGCCCAGGCACCTCCGCTCGCCGCGCTCTTGCGCCACCTGGGCAGCGCCTCTCGGCTCACCGAGATCGCCCTCGAGCCGCTGGACGCCGCGGAGACCGCCGCGCTCGCGGCCCAGATCGGGAACCGGGAGTTCGACGTGGACGCGGCCACCCGCCTCTACCACGAGACCGAGGGCAACCCGCTCTTCATCGTGGAGACGCTGCGCGCGGAGGGCGGAGGCGGCCGGACGGACGTGCGCGACCGCGGGATCGCGGGGCTTCCCCCGCGCGTCCACGCCGTCATCGCGGGCCGTCTCGCCCAGCTCTCCGCTCACGCGCGCGACGTCGCCGCCGCGGCGGCCGTGATCGGCCGCGCCTTCGATCTCGAGGTCCTCGTGCGCCTCGTCGGCGACGAGGAGGCCGTGGCCCGCGCCCTCGACGAGCTCTGGAGGAAGCGCATCGTCCGCGAGCAGGGGCCGAACGCGTACGACTTCACGCACGACAAGATCCGAGACGTCGCCTACGGCGAGACGAGCGCCCCCGAGCGGCGCCGCCTGCACCGTCGCGTGGCCGAGGTCCTCGCCGCCGTGCACGAGGGCGACCTCGGCCCGGTGAGCGCCCGGATCGCCGCGCACTCGGAGAGCGCGGGACTGCCCGAGCAGGCGATCCCCGCCTACGCGCGAGCGGCGGCGGTCGCGCAGTCGGTCTACGCCCACGACGAGGCGATCGCCCTCGTCGGGCGCGGTCTCGCGCTCCTGCACAGCCTGCCGGCGAGCGCACGGCGCGACGGCTGGGAGCTCGACCTGCAGCTCGCGCTCGCGCCGAGCTATCGCGTGACGATGGGGTGGGCGGCGCCCGACCTCGGCGCCGTGCTCGACCGCGCCCTCGCGCTGTGCGACCGGGTGGGAACGCCGGCGCAGCGCGCGGAGATCCTGTACGGGCAGCAGTCCTTCTACATCGTGGCCGGCCGGCTCGAGAAGTCGGCTCTGGTCACGGACGAGATGACGCGCGTCTTCCGGGAGAGCCTCAGCTCCGAGCCGCCGCGCTCCGCCTACGCCATGCTCGCGGGCGCCCGCCTCCAGATGGGCCGCTTCCAGGAGGCCTGCGACGACGTGGAGAGCCTCGTTCGCGACGCCGACGCCGGCCAGCTCCAGCGCCTCCAGGAATCGCAGGGGCTCAACTACGAGGTCCTCGCCCGCGCCTGGCAGTCCCACGGGCTGTGGTGCCTCGGCCGCCCCGACGCGGCGCTCGCGGGCGCTTCGCACGCTCTCCGCCTCGGCCGCGAGCTCGGCCAGCCGTTCAGCCAGGCGATCGCCGCGACATACCTCGCGCTCCTGCAGCAGCTCCGCGCCGACGCCGCCACGTTCCGCCGGCAGGCGGAAGAGGCGCTCGACCTCGCCACCGAGTTCTGCGCGTCGTACTACCGCACCTGGGCGGCGATCCTCGTCGCCTACGCGGAGACGCTCGACCACGCCGAGGAGAAAGCCGTGACGCGGCTCGTCAGCGCCATCGACGCCTTCCAGTCGACGGGGGGCCGGCTCCGTCTGCCGTACTACCTCGCCCTCCTCGCGGACGCCTACCTCCGCGCGGGGGAGCCGGGGTCCGGTCTCGAGGTGGTGGAAGACGGGCTCGCCCACGGCCGCGAGACGAACGAGCGGTGGTGGGACGCGGAGCTCCATCGCCTGCGCGCCGAGCTCCTGCTCGCCGGCGGGGCGGAGCCCGCGGAGGCGGAGACGGCGCTTCTTCGAGCCCTCGAGATCGCGCGGCAACAGCAGGCGAGGTCGCTGGAGCTGCGCGCCGCGTGCGCTCTCGCGCGGCTGTGGGCGGGGCAAGGCCGGGCTTCCGAGGCGATGGCGATGCTGGCTCCCGTCTCGTCGGCGATCACGGAGGGGCAGGACACTCCCGACGTCGCCGCCGCGCGGTCCCTGCTGTCCCGGCTCGGCGGCCGCGCAGCGGATGCACGTTTGTAGAACGCTCCACGCTGCGCGGAGCGATCACCCGACGGGCGGCGCCTCCGGCCGACGTCCGAGCGGAATGCTTCTTGCTCGGAATCGTGGCATGGCAGACGTGCGTGCCGTGCGCCTCCTCGACGCGCCCCGGACCGGCCAGCGCGGGCGGGCTCGTTGACGGGGAGCGATCGGGGATCGCGGTGCCGGAAGTCTCGCTCGCACGCCTCGGGGGAAGCATCTTCGCGGCGAGGGGAGCGGGGCTGAGGGCCGCGACCGTGGTCTTCGCGGCCGCCCTCGCCGCGTGCTCGCCGACGCGGAACTACGCGGACCCTCACGGTCCCCGCTACGCGGGCTCGTTCGCCCACGCGCCCGCCACGGGCCTCAAGGTCGTCACGTTCAACCTGCGCTTCGCCCGCCAGATCGAGCGGACGGAGGAGCTCTTCCGCAAGAACGAGCACCTGCAGGACGCGAGCGTCATCGCGCTCCAGGAGATGGACGCGCCGGGGACCGAGAAGCTCGCCCGCGAGCTCGGCTACGACTACGTCTACTACCCGTCGGCGCGCCATCCCCAGACGGGCCGCGACTTCGGCAACGCGGTCCTCAGCCGATGGCCGATCGAGGCCGACCACAAGCTGATCCTGCCGCACCTGAGCGGGCTGCGGCGGATGCTGCGCACGGTGGCGGCGGTGGACCTGCGGCTGCCGGACGGCCCCTTGCGCGTCTACAGCGTGCACCTCGCGACGCCGATGGAGCTCACGCCCCAGGCGCGCGTCGAGCAGGCGCTCGCGATCGCGGAAGACGCGCGCGCGTTCCCGGGAGCGGTCGTGGTCGCGGGCGACTTCAACAACCGCGACCTCGTGAGCCGCGTCTTCCAGAACGCGGGCTTCGTGTGGCTGAGTCGGGACCTCGGACGCACGCTCCGGTTCTTCTGCTGGGACCACGTGTTCGCGCGTGGGGTCGTCTCGGCCATCCCCTCCGCCCGCGGCATCGTGGTGGACAACAACGGAGCGAGCGACCACCTGCCGGTCTGGGTCGACCTGCCGGTCCACTGGCACGCCGAGGCGGCGGAGCCGGTGGCGGCGGCGGCCGGGAGCTGAAGGAGGGGTGCCTTGGCCACGAGAACTCTGTCAAGACCGAAGCCGCACTACCACTGGAAGGAGCTCCCGTGGTGGATCCAGACGGCCACGGTCATCGGGATCCTCTCGGTCACTGGCTTGATCGCGAGCCTGTTCTTCACGATCGGCCGCAACGGTCCTCCAGACCTGAGTGTCACCTCGGCCCCGCCCGTGGATTCCAAGGAATTCCTCCTCGCCATCGCGGGCACCGCGG
>JBKPBQ010000392.1:0-12929 GCA_046726955.1 Acidobacteriota bacterium | reverse complement strand
CCTCGTCGCGGAGCTGCACCTGGTAGAGGTCGCCGGAGACGGCGCGCGACGGGAGGTTCCGGGCCCGCAACTCGTAGCCGGCGACGGCGGGCAGGCTGTCCGGCAGTAGGCCCATCTGGATGGCGCGGGCGAGCTCCAGCTCCTTCTCGATCGCGCGCTTGCGCGCCGCCTCCTCCGCGAGGGCGAGGTTGCGGATGCGCAGCGCGGCCACGGAGGCGAGCGAGACGAGGAGCTCCAGGTCGTCCTCGGAGAACTGCCGGACGTTGGCGCGCGAGCCGAGCACGATCATCCCCGGGCACCCTTCGGGATCGAGGAGGGGTGCTGCCACCATCGAGCGGACGCCCGAGGAGAGGATGCTCTGCGCGTGGGCGAACCGCTCGTCGCTGCTGGCGTCGAAGACGAGGGCGGCCAGCTGCTTCTCGGTGACCTCGTGCACGAGGCTGCGCGAGTACAGGAAGTCCGACTCGATCCCCGGCAAGCGGCGGGTGGCCGCGCGGTAGAACTCGCCCTTGGCGTCCTTCAGGAAGATCACCGCCTCCTCGGGCACGAGCGCGGCGAACACGCGGTCGAGGATCAGCGTGAAGAGCTCGTGGAGCGTCACCGAGCGGCCGAGGGCGCGATGCACCTCGTTCAGCAGCTGCAGGCGGTCGTGGTGGCGCCGCAGCGCGGCCTCGCTCGCGGGGGCGGCGCTGAAGATGTGCGACCGCTCCATGAGCGCGGACGCGTTGCGGAAGACGGCGCCGGAATCGGAGTCCACGGCCCGCTTCTCCGCCCCGGAGGGGACCGCGGTGGCGACCCGAAGGAGGGTTTCCGACGACATCTTGACGAGGTCGCCGACGGCGAGCGGCGTGGGATGGGTCACGGGCACGCCGTTGAGGAGCGTTGCGTTGCGGCCGCCGAGGTCTTCGAGGAGCCAGGACCCGCCCGACTGGAAGATCCGGGCCTGGCGGCGCGAAAGGTAGGGATCGGGGATGCTGAGGCCGGACGCCGAGGACCGGCCGATCACGAGCTCGCTGCCGGCTATGCGGTGCTCGAAGGGCTCGCGTCCCCTGGCTTCGACGCGCAGCACGATCTCCTTGGCACTCATCGGACGCGAAACCCGAACGGATCGTACGCGTCGGGGAGAGCGACCGTCAAACCGCGGCGGCGTATACTCCAGCGGGAGTGCTCTTCCACCTCCACCGTCCCCGCCCGCCGCTCGACCGCTTCGTCGAGCTCGTCACCTACTACGAAGGCTACGAGGCCGCGCACTCCAAGGAGAAGCTGCTGCCGGACGGCGCGGTCGAGATCGTGGTCGACCTCACCGAGACGCCGAAGCGGCTCTTCGACCGCGGCGACCTCTCGCGGTTCGTCTCCTTCCGCAAGGCCTGGATCTCGGGGATGCGGAACGAGTGGATCGCGATCGAGGCCGCGCCGGGCGCCTCGATGACCGTCATCCGCTTCCGGCCGGGAGGGGCGTTCCCGTTCCTGGGCTTTCCCGCGGAGGCGATCACGGACACGGTGGTCGAGCTCGAGACGGTGCTCGGCCCGGCTTCGGCGGCTTCGCTGCGCGACCGGATCCTGGAAGCCCCGACGATTCCCCTCAAGATGGCGGCGGTCGAAGGCTGGCTCCGGGAGCGGGCGGCCGGCCGGCTCGAGACCCACCCCATCGTCGAGCATCTCGCCGGGCGCCTCTTCGCCCCCGCCGGCTTCCGGATCGCGGACCTCGCCTCCGAGATCGGCTTCAGCCAGCGTCATCTGCTCGGGCTCTTCCGCCGGTGGGTGGGGCTCACTCCCAAGCAGTACGGCCGCATCCGACGCTTCCAGCAGGTCCTCACGTACGTCACGCAGAAGAACGGCGCCGACCCGATCGCCGAGGAGCTGGAGCTGCGCGGTCGCGCCCCGACGGAGCCGGACTGGGCCGACGTGGCCGCGCGGCACGGGTACTACGACCAGTCCCACATGGCCCGCGACTTCCGGGAGCTGGCCGGCGAGACACCAGGCGGGTACGTGGCCGCGTTCCGAGGGCTCGAGAACTACCTGCCCCTGGACTGAGTTCCGTTTTTTCCAAGAAGCCCCGCGCCGGGCGGCCTATCCTCCGCGGCATGAAGCTCAACATCGGGGCCGTTCTCGTGGCGGCGGTCGTGAACTTCGTTATCGGTGGACTCTGGTACTCGCCCGCGCTCTTCTACAAGCCGTGGATGCGGGCGAACGGCTTCACCGACGACGACGTGCGGAAGGGGTCGCCCGCCGTGATCTTCGGCGTGTCGTTCGTCTTCTGCCTGATCATGGCCGCGAACCTCGCCGCCTTCCTCTCCGGCCCGGAGACGACGGTCTCCTGGGCGGTCGGCGCGGGCGTCCTGGCCGGCCTCGGCTGGGCGGCCCCGGGGCTCGGTGTGGTCGCGCTCTTCGAGCGGCGGCCGTGGAGCTACATCCTCATCAACGGCGGCTACTTGACCGTCTCCTTCGCTGCGATGGGCCTCGTCCTGGGTCTCTGGCGCTGAAGGGTTCCCGCAATGCGCCCACGCGCCGGGCGCATTTCGTATAGCCGACCCCCCCACACTGCCGCGGTCGCCCGACGCTCGTCGCCCGGTGATATCCTGAACGTTCTTGTGTACGGCGCAGGCGAATCAGCCGAGGGGACTCATCATCGCTAGCATCGGGACGACTCGACGGTGATCGGCCAGACGGTCGCGCACTACCGGATCACCTCGAGGCTGGGCAGCGGGGGCATGGGCGTCGTGTACGAGGCCGAGGACACGAAGCTCGGCCGCCACGTCGCCTTGAAGTTCCTACCCGCGGAGATGGCGCAGGACACGGCTGCCCTCGAGCGCTTCCAGAGGGAGGCCCAGGCCGCCTCCAAGCTCAACCACCCGGGGATCTGCACCGTCCACGCTATCGACCAGCACGACGGGCGCCCGTTCATCGCCATGGAGCTCCTCGAGGGCGAGACCCTCGCCGAGCGCATCCGCAGGAGCCCCCTCGAGATCGGCCCGCTCCTCGACGTGGGGATCCAGATCGCGGACGCGCTCGAGTCCGCCCACGCCAAGGGGATCGTCCACCGCGACCTGAAGCCCGCGAACATCTTCCTGACGCCGAGGGGGCAGGCGAAAGTGCTCGACTTCGGGCTCGCCAAGATCGAGCGCCTCCGGCCCGCGGGCGGCGAGAACTCGGAGGCCCTGACGGCGGTGCAGCCGAACGAGATCACGAGCGCGGGAACGACGCTCGGCACCGTCTCCTACATGTCCCCCGAGCAGGCGCGGGGTCAGCTCACGGACGCGCGGACGGACCTCTTCTCGCTGGGCACGGTGCTCTACCAGATGGCCACCGGGCAGGTCACCTTCCCGGGCCAGTCATCCGCGGTCGTCTTCGAGGGGATCCTGAACCGCGAGCCGCCGGCGGTCTCGCAAGCGAACCCGGCGCTGCCGGCCGAGCTCGGACGCATCGTCGCCAAGGCCCTCGAGAAGGACCGCACGCTGCGCTACCAGACGGCCACCGACCTCAAGACGGACCTCCTGCGCCTGAAGCGCGACGTGGACTCGGGGGGGCGGCGCCCTGCGGACGGTGTCGAGGCGCGAAGCGGCGCCGTGAGGGCGGCGGAGCGGTCGCTGGCCGTCCTCTACTTCGAGAACCTGTCGGGGGTGAAGGACGACGAGTACTTCCGCGACGGGGTCACCGAGGACATCATCACGGAGCTGTCGAAGATCCGGGGCCTCCGCATCTTCTCGCGCCCCACCGTGCTCGCCTGGCGGGACAAGCGCGTGACGCCCGTGGAGATCGGCCAGCAGCTCAAGGCCTCGTGCGTTCTCACCGGGACGCTCCGGCGCGCGGGCAATCGCCTGCGGATCACCGCCCAGCTCGTGGACACCCAGACCGACTTTCCGCTCTGGTCCGAGCGCTACGACCGCGAGATGGCCGACGTGTTCGAGGTCCAGGACGAGATCGCGCGCAAGATCGCGGAAGCGCTCCGTGTCCAGCTCTCCCCGCAGGAGCAGGAGGAGCTCGGCGGCCGGCCCACCCACAGCCTCCAGGCCTACGACCTCTACCTCCGCGGCAAGAGCTTCGCGCGCCGGCTGACCCGGCAGGACCTGGAGTTCGCGCTGCAGATGTTCGAGAACGCGGTGTCGCTCGACCCCGCCTTCGCCCTCGCCCACGCCGCCTGCGCGAACGTGTGCGCGGCGCTGCACTACCACTACGAGCGGTCGCAGGGCTGGATCGGCAAGGCCGTCTCCGCGGCCCAGAAGGCGAGCGCCCTGCGGAAGGACCTCCCCGAGGTGCAGGTCGCGGAGAGCTGGATCCTCTACGCGGAGGGACAGTACCAGGAGGCCGAAGCCACCGTGCGGCGCGCGATCGCCCGCAAGGCGGACACGGAGGGCGGCTACTACCTGCTCCTGCGCTCGCTCTTCGCCTCCGGCCAGTATCAGGAAGTGACGCGCCTCGCCGACACCGCCCTCGAGGCGAGCGGCGGCGACTACAACGTCTACGTCCCGATCACGAACGCCCTGGGCGCCCTCGGAAAGTCGGACGCGCTCGACAAGATGCGCCAGAGGGAGATCCAGGCCCTCGAGTCCCACATCAAGACCGTGCCCGAGGACGCGCGGGCGCGCACGCTCCTCGCCGGCGACTACGCAAGCCTGGGGATGGTGGAGGCGGCGGAGCGCGAGGCGGCCCTCGCGATCTCGCTCCGCCCGAAGGAGGCGATCGTCCTCTACAACGCCGCCTGCCTCTACTGCCAGCTCGGCAAGAAGGCGGAGGCGCTCGACGCGATGCGCCGCTCGTGGGAGGCGGGCTTCCGCGACCCCGACTGGGCACGCCGCGACCCCGACCTCGCCCTCCTGCACGGCGACCCCGAGTTCGAGCGCCTGTACCCCGCTTCAGAAGGGAAGGATGGTGCATGATCGGCCAGACCGTCTCGCACTACCGGATCACGTCGAAGCTCGGCAGCGGGGGGATGGGCGTCGTCTACGAGGCGGAGGACACGACGCTCGGACGTCACGTCGCCCTCAAGTTCCTGCCGCCGGAGATGGCCAAGGACGCGGCCACCCTCGAGCGCTTCCAGCGTGAGGCCAAGGCCGCCTCCGCGCTCAACCATCCCGGGATCTGCACGGTGCACGCGATCGAGCAGCACGAGGGGCAGCATTTCATCGCCATGGAGCTGCTCGAGGGGGAGACGCTCGCGGACAGGATCCGCAACGGACCCTTCGACCTCGCTCCCCTGCTCGACCTCGGGATCCAGATCGCGGACGCGCTGGAGTCGGCGCACGCGAAGGGGATCGTCCACCGCGACCTCAAGCCCGCCAACATCTTCGTCGTCGCGCGCGGGCAGGCCAAGATCCTCGACTTCGGTCTCGCGAAGATCGAGCGCGCGCGCCCGGCCGGCGGCGAGCACTCCGAGGCCCCGACGGCTGTGCAGCCGAACGAGCTCACGAGCGCGGGGACGACTCTCGGCACGGTGTCGTACATGTCGCCCGAGCAGGCCCGCGGGCAGCTCACCGACGGGCGAACGGACCTCTTCTCGCTCGGGACGGTCCTGTACCAGGCGGCCACGGGAACCGTGCCCTTCCCCGGCGAGACCTCGGCCGTCGTCTTCGACGCGATCTTGAACCGCCAGCCCCCGCCGATCCGCGACGCCAACCCGTCGCTGCCCGCGGAGCTCGACCGCATCCTCGGCAAGGCGCTCGAGAAGGATCGAGGCCTCCGGTACCAGACCGCCACCGACCTCAAGACGGACCTCCTGCGCCTCAAGCGGGACACGGACTCGAGCGGCCGGCGCGCGGCGGAGGTCGCCGACTCGCGGGCCGGCGGTGCTTCGAAGGCGGCCGAGAAGTCGGTGGCCGTCCTCTACTTCGAGAACCTGTCCGGGGCGAAGGAGGACGAGTACCTCCGCGACGGCGTCACCGAGGACATCATCACCGAGCTGTCGAAGATCAAGGGGCTCAAGATCCTCTCGCGGCCCACGGTCCTTCCCTTCCGCGACAAGCCCGTGACCGCCGCCCACGTCGGACAGCAGCTGAAGGCCGCCTTCGTCCTCGCGGGCAGCATCCGCCGCGGCGGCAACCGGCTGCGGATCAGCTCCCAGCTCGTGGACGCGCAAACGGACTCGCTCGTCTGGTCCGAGCGCTACGACCGCGAGATGGCGGACGTCTTCGACGTGCAGGACGAGATCGCGCGCAAGATCGCCGAGGCCCTGCGCATCCAGCTTTCCCCCCAGGAGCAGGCCGCGCTCGCCGCCAAGCCCACCGACAACCTGCAGGCCTACGATCTCTACCTGCGTGGGAAGAGCTACGCGCGCCGCCTCACCCGCCAGGACCTCGAGTTCGCGCTCCAGCTGTTCGAGAACGCGGCGGCGCTCGATCCCCGGTTCGCCCTCGCCCACGCCGCGATCGCGCTCGCCTGCGCCCAGTTCAACCAGCACTTCGAGCGCACCCCGGCCTGGATCGAACGCAGCAAGGCCGCGAGCGAGCGGGCGAGCGCGCTCGGCGGCGATTCCCCCGAGATCCAGGTCGCGGAGGCCTGGATCCTCTACGTCGAAGGAAGGTTCGACGAGGCCGTGCGTCGCGTGCGCGACGTGGTGGCGCGCAAGGGCGACGCCGAAGGGGCCTACTACCTGCTTGGGCGCGCCCTCTTCGCCGCCGGACGGTACCAGGAGGTGGTCGACCTGTCGGAGGCGGCGATCGCCTCCACCCCCGAGGACTACAACGTGTACGTCCCGATCGAGAACGCGCTCGGCGCCCTCGGGAAGCACGAGGCTCTGCGCAACATCGTCCTCCAGCGGATCCAGGTGCTGGAGAAGCACCTGAAGAAGATCCCCGAGGACGCCCGCGGCCGCACCCTGCTCGCCACCGACTACACGCACGTGGATCGCTCGGAGGACGCGCTCCGCGAGGCGAGCCTCGCGATGGCCCTGCGCGCGAACGACGCGATGGTCATGTACAACGTGGCCTGCGTCTTCGGCCAGCTGGGCAAGAAGGCCGAGGCCCTCGACGCGCTGCGGAAGGCGTCGAGCGCGGGCTGGAAGGACGGGACCTGGGCCCGGCGCGATCCCGACCTCGCGATCGTCCACGGCGACCCCGAGTTCGAGAAGCTCTTCCCGGCGCTGGCGGGGGAGTGACGCTTCCGGGCGAGCCATGATCGGCGAGACGGTCTCCCATTACCGGGTCACGTCGAAACTGGGCAGCGGAGGCATGGGCGTCGTCTACCAAGCCGAGGACACGCGGCTCGGCCGCCACGTCGCCCTCAAGTTCCTGCCCGCGGAGATGGCGAGGGATGCGGGCTCGCTCGAGCGCTTCCAGCGCGAGGCGCGGGCCGCGTCCGCCCTCAATCACCCCGGGATCTGCACGGTCTACGAGATCGACCAGCACGAGGGGCAGCACTTCATCGCCATGGAGCTGCTCGAGGGGGAGACGCTCGGGGACCGGATCCGGAGGGGGCCCTTCGACCTCGGGTCGCTCCTGGATCTCGGGATCCAGATCGCGGACGCGCTGGAGTCGGCGCACGCGAAGGGTATCGTGCACCGCGACCTGAAGCCCGCGAACATCTTCATCGTCTCGCGCGGGCAGGCCAAGATCCTCGACTTCGGTCTCGCGAAGATCGAGCGTGCTCGCTCCGCGGAGGGTGAGCTCTCTGACGCTCCCACCGCCGTTCCCGCGAACGAGCTGACGGGCGCCGGCTCCACCCTGGGCACGGTGTCCTACATGTCGCCGGAGCAGGCCCGCGGGCAGCTCACGGACGCCCGCACCGACCTCTTCTCGCTGGGGACGGTCCTCTACCAGGCCGCGACGGGGACGCTGCCCTTCCCGGGCGAGACCTCGGCCGTCGTCTTCGACGCGATCCTCAACCGCGAGCCCTCGCCGATCACCCAGGTGAACCCCGCGTTGCCCGCGGAGCTCGGGCGCATCCTGGGCCGCGCGCTCGAGAAAGATCGCAATCTCCGCTATCAGAGCGCGACCGACTTCAAGACCGAGCTGCTGCGGCTCCGGCGCGACACCGACTCGGGCGGCCGGCGCGCGGCCGAGCTGCATGATTCGCGGCCGGGTGCGTCCGCGAGGACGACCGAGAAATCCGTCGCGGTGCTGTACTTCGAGAACCTCTCCGGCGTGAAGGAGGACGAGTACTTCCGCGACGGGATCACCGAGGACATCATCACAGAGCTATCGAAGATCCGGACGCTGAAGATCTTCCCCCGGCCCACGATCCTGCCCTATCGGGACAAGGCGGTGACCGCCCAGCAGGTGGGCCGCGAGCTGAACGCGGCCTTCGTCCTCGGGGGCAGCCTGCGCCGCGCGGGCACCCGCCTCCGGATCACCACCCAGCTCATGGACGCGAAGACCGACTTTCCCGTCTGGTCCGAGCGGTACGACCGGGAGATGAAGGACATCTTCGAGGTCCAGGACGAGATCGCGCGCAAGATCGCGGAGGCGCTGCGGGTCACGCTGTCGCCCCAGGAGCAGCAGGAGCTCGCGGCGAGGCCCACCGACAACCTCCAGGCGTACGACCTGTATCTTCGCGGGAAGAGCTACGCCCGGCGCCTCACCCGCCAGGACCTCGAGTTCGCGCTCCAGATGTTCGACAACGCGGTGTCGCTGGATCCGCAGTTCGCCCTCGCCCACGCCGCCCACGCCATCTTCTGTGCGCAGTACTACGCGAACTTCCAGCGCGACGCGGCCTGGGGCGCGCGGGCCAAGGCCGCCGCGGACAAGGCCATCGCCCTGCAGCCCGAGCTGCCGGACGTGCAGGTCGCCCAGGCCTGGATCCGGTACATCGAGGGAGACTTCGCGGACACCATCCAGCGTGTCCGCCAGGCGATCGGGCGCAAGCCGAACTGCGAGGGGGCCTACTACCTCCTCGGCCGGGCGCTCTTCGCCGCCGGCCGCTATCAGGAGGTGTCGGACATCGCGGAGGCCGCGGTGGAGGCCGCGGGCGACGACTACAGCGTCTACATCCCGATCGTGAACGCGCTGGGCGCGCTCGGCAAGGACGAGCGGCGAACGGGCTTCCTCCAACGCTGGGTGCTGGCGATGGAGGGCCACATCGCGAAGGTCCCGGAAGACGCGCGCGCCCGCGTGCTGCTCGCGGGCATGTACTCCGAAACGGGGAGGGCCGACGAGGCCATCCGCCAGATGGAATTCGCCCGGGTCCTGCGCCCGAACGACTCGTCCGTGCTCTACAACTGCGCGTGCGCCTACTGCAAGCTGAAGCTGAAGCGCGAGGCCCTCGACACGCTGAAGAAGGCGTGGGAGGCCGGTTTCAAGGACGTGGAGTGGGCGCGCCGCGATCCGGACCTCGCTCTCCTCCACGGCGACCCCGAGTTCGAGAAGCTCTACCCGGCCGGAGGCACCCCGGCGTGAGCGGCGAGACGGAAGACCTGACCGGCCAGGCCGTCTCCCACTACCAGATCACCGCCAGGCTCGGCCGGGGCGGGATGGGTGTCGTCTACGAGGCCGAGGACACGACGCTCGGCCGGCATGTGGCCCTCAAGTTCCTGCCCCCTGAGCTCGCCCGGGACCACGACTCGCTCCAGCGCTTCCAGCGCGAGGCCCGCGCGGCCTCTGCACTGAACCATCCCGGGATCTGCACCATCCACGCGATCGAACAGCACGAGGGACGGCACTTCATCGCGATGGAGCGGCTCGAAGGAGAGACGCTGGCGGACCGCATCCGGCGCGGCCCCTTCGAAGTGGGCCCCCTCCTCGATCTCGGGATCCAGATCGCGGACGCGCTCGAGTCGGCGCACGCGAAGGGCATCGTGCACCGTGACCTCAAGCCCGCCAACATCTTCCTCACGGGGCGCGGCCAGGCCAAGATCCTCGACTTCGGTCTCGCCAAGATCGAGCGCAAGCGCGCCGAGGGCGGCGAGGACTCCGAGGCCCCCACCGCGGTGCAGCCGAACGAGCTGACCTCGGCCGGTACGACCCTCGGCACCATCTCCTACATGTCGCCCGAGCAGGCGCGCGGGCAGCTCACCGACGCCCGCAGCGACCTGTTCTCGCTCGGGACCGTGCTCTACCAGATGGCGGCCGGGACGCTTCCGTTCCCGGGGGAGACGTCGGCGGTCGTGTTCGACGCGATCCTCAACCGCGAACCGGCGCCGCTCGCCCTCCTCAAGCCGGCGCTGCCGGCCGAGCTCGGGCGGATCGTCGGACGAGCGCTCGAGAAGGATCGGGGGCTGCGCTACCAGACCGCGACCGACTTCAAGACCGAGCTTCTGCGCCTGAAGCGCGACACGGACTCCGGCGGGCGGCGGGGGGCCGACCTGCAGGACTCGCGGCCGGGCGCGGCCGCGAAGGCGGGCGACAAGTCCGTCGCCGTTCTCTACTTCGAGAACCTCTCCGGCGTGAAAGACGACGAGTACCTGCGCGACGGCGTCACCGAAGACATCATCACCGAGCTCTCGAAGATCAAGGGGCTGCGGATCTTCGCGCGCTCCACGGTGCTCGCCTTCCGCGACAAGCAGGCGGCGCCCGCGCAGGTCGGGCAGCAGCTCGGGGCGGCCTATCTGCTGACGGGCAGCCTCCGGCGCGCCGGGGCCCGGCTGCGGATCAACGCCGAGCTCGTCGACACGAAGACGGACTTCCCGCTGTGGTCCGAGCGCTACGACCGCGAGATGAAGGACGTCTTCGAGGTGCAGGACGAGATCGCGCGCAAGATCGCGGAGGCGCTGCGCGTGACGCTGTCCCCCCAGGAGCAGGCCGCGCTCGCCGCCAAGCCCACCGCCAACCTCCAGGCCTACGACGTCTACCTGCGCGGCAAGAGCTACGCGCGGCGGGTCACGCGGCAAGACGTGGAGTTCGCGCTGCAGATGTTCGAGAGCGCGGTGGCGATGGACCCAGGCTTCGCGCTCGCCCACGCCGCGATCGCCAACGCCTGCGCGCAGCACTACTACCGCTCGCAGCGGACCCCCGCCTGGATCGAGCGGGCGAAGGCGGCGAGCGAGCGGGCGAGTGCGCTGGGCGGCGACGCACCCGAGACCCGGGTGGCGGAAGCGTGGATCCTCTATGCCGAGGGTCGCCTCGAGGACGCCCTCCGGCGCGTCCGGGAAACGATCGCCCGGCGGCCGGACTGCGAAGGGGCGTATTACCTGTTGGGGCGCGCCCTGTTCGCGGCCGGCCGCTACCACGAGGTCGCGGAGATGGCGGAGGCCGCGATCGCGGCGGCGGGTGAGGACTACAACGTCTACATTCCCATCGGCAACGCGCTCATGGCGCTCGGCAAGAAGGACGCGGCGGACAGCCTGAGGCAGCGCGAGATCCTCGCCCTCGAGACGCACCTGCGGACGGTCCCCGAGGATGCGCGCGCGCGGGTGCTGGTGGCGGCCGATTACGCGATCCTGGGGCGCGCCGAGGACGCCCGACGCGAGGTCGACCTCGCGATCGCGCTCCGGTCCAACGAGACGACGGTTCTCTACAACGCGGCCTGCGTCTACTGCCAGCTCGGCCGCAAGGCCGAGGCGCTCGACGCGCTCGCCCGGGCGTCGGAGGCCGGCTTCAAGGATGCCCAGTGGGCGCGGCGGGACCCCGACCTCGCGCTGCTGCACGGCGAGGCGGAGTTCGAGCGCCTCTACCCGCCCTCCGACGAGAGGAAGGGGTCCTAGCCCCCTCCGCCGTTCGGCCGTCGACCGGATTTCGTCCTCCACGATTTCCATTGCGGCGCGGGCACGTTGTTGAGTAGGCTCCCGCCGTCCACACCAGGCAGGACCGCGAGCAACGCGGCAGGATCTGCGGCCAGGCCGCCTTCGAGTCGGGCCGCGCTACGAAAGCATCGAGGCGGGAGGAAGCCCGCCATACGAGAGGAGAAGCCAAATGGGGCTGATCATCTATCTGATCATCGGCGGCGTCGTCGGCTGGCTGGCGAGCATCGTCATGAAGACGAACGCCCAGATGGGGATCCTCGCCAACGTGATCGTGGGGATCATCGGGGCGAGCCTGGGCGGCTGGCTGGCCGGTCAGCTCGGCATCGGAGGCCCGCCGATCATGTCGTGGGTCATGGCCGTCGTGGGCGCCGCGATCCTCATCGCCATCCTGCGGGCGCTCGGCGTCTTCAAATAGGGAGCCGCCGCTCCTTCGACGATCGATAGACCTACCGCGGGGCGGGAGCGAGCGCGCGCCCGAGCACGTCGATCGTGCGCGCGACGACCGCGGCCAGGTTTTCCGCCGCCTCGGGTCCCGCCCCCGTGGCGCGGGCGACCTCGGGCCACGCGGACGCCGCGAACCCGAGCGTGGTGAAGTGGAAGTGGTGGAGGCCCCGCGTGGGGACGAGCTCGAGGCGCTCTCCCGCCACCTTCCGCAGCAGTGAGAAGTCCGGCTTCATGTAGTCGTCGAGCTCCTCGTAGGCGTGCAGCACGGGGACGTCGAGGCCGCTCGCCTTGAAGAGCCGCGACCCTTCCATCGCCTCCCGGCCGAGGGCGGTTCCGATGCCGCCGTCGAGGCTCACGAGCGCCCGCACGGCGCGGTCCTGCATGGCGAACAGGAGCGCCCCCCGCGCGCCGAAGCTGTGGCCGACGACGGCCACGCGCGCGGCGTCGACGTGCGGATCGCGCTCGAGCTGGCGGAGGACGAACGCGAGGTCGGCCGCCTGCTCCTCCGCGCGCGCGGCGATCTCCGATTCGTCGTGCATCGGCCCCGAGATGTTCATGGGCGACGGGCAGGTGGCGACCGCGTAGCCGTGGCTGGCCAGGACCTCGGCCAGGACCGCCTGGTCCATCGCGGACTGGCCGTTGCCCTGCGCGACGAGGACGAGCGGGAAGCGGCCGCGCGCGGGAGGGGCGTCGGGACGCGCGAGCATGGGGGCGGAGAGCCAGCGGTCGGCGGTCTCCTCGGGGAAGCCCCGCTCGCCGAGGAAGGACTTGAAGCCCGCCTCCGCCTTCGTGCGGGCGTCGTCGGCGACCGGGGTGAGCTCCTTCTCCGTCACCGACAGCGCGAAGTAATCGCGGTAGGCGAGAGGCGGCTTCGACC
>JBKPBQ010000391.1:0-13636 GCA_046726955.1 Acidobacteriota bacterium | reverse complement strand
GAGATATCCTTGTCGGTCTCGTGGGCTCGGAGATGTGTATAAGAGACAGGCCCAGGATCTCGCTCGGCAGAGGAGGGCCAGGCTTGACGCTCTCCACGGGACGCACTCCCGGCATCGTAACACGGGGCCCCGCGGCCCCCGTTGTAGACTAGCCGCGCCGATGGCCATCGAACTGAAGCTCCCGCTCGAGCTCGAGGACATCAAGAAGATCCTTCCCCACCGCCATCCCTTCCTGCTCGTGGACCGCATCCTCGAGTTCGAGGAGGACCGACGGATCGTGGGCTTGAAGAACGTCACCTCGGACGAGCGCTACTTCATCGCGGGTCCGGGCGGCGTGCCCATGCTGCCCGCGTCCATCCTCACCGAGGCGATGGCCCAGGCCGGCGCGGTGCTCATCCTCGCCAAGCCCGAGAACCGGTCGCGGCTCATCTACTTCGCGGGCATCGACCGCGTCCGCTACCGCCGTCCGGTGGTTGCGGGAGACCAGGTGCAGCTCGAAGGGACGGTGGTGCGGCTCCGGGCCAAGATGGGCAGCCTGCGCGGGGTGGCGCGCGTGGACGGGAGGATCGTGTGCGAAGGGCAGATGACCTTCGCCCTCGGCGAGTCCCGCGGCGCCTAGGGCCGTCCTCGACCGGCCGCGTCACTCTCGCCCGCGCCCTCTCGAAGTTCGGCGTCGCCTCGCGCGCCGAGGCCCGTCACGTCGTGGCGGCCGGGCGCGTTCGCGTGCGCGGTCAGGAGGTCCTCGACCCCGACCTCTGGATCGATCCGCGAGCGGACCGCGTCACCGTCGACGGCCGCGTCGTCTCCGACGCCACGGAGCGGGTCGTCATCGCCTTCCACAAGCCGGTCGGCCTCGTGACCACTCGCGTCGATCCCGGCGGCCGTCCTACCGTGTACGACCGCCTCGGCGACGTGGGCCGCTGGGTCTTCCCCGTCGGTCGCCTCGACCGCGACACGTCGGGCCTCCTCATCATGACCAACGACCACCGCCTCGGCGAGCGGCTCACCTCACCCGAGTCGCACGTCCCCAAGACCTACCACGCCCGCGTCGCCGGCATCCCCGACGCGGCCGCGCTGCGCGTGCTGCGCGAGGGCGCGCCGATCGGACGGGGCGAGACGACGCACCCGGCCAAGGTCCGAGTCCTCGGATCCGCGCGCGGCGGCGGCACGTGGCTCGAGATCGTGCTCACCGAGGGGAAGAATCGCCAGGTCCGGCGGATGGGCAGCGCGGTGGGGCGCGAGGTGCTGGAGCTCGTCCGCGTGGCCATCGGCTCCCTCGCGCTCGGCGACCTGCGGCCGGGCGAGTGGCGGCGCCTGGAAGCGGAGGAGATCGCCCGGCTCGGCCGGGACGCGTGATACGATCCGCGCCTTTTCCAGCGGGAGGTGCTCCGTGATCGTGGCCGCCCTCGTCACCGCCGCCGCCGTCTCCGTCGCCCCCGACGCGGAGATCAAGACGCGCACCGACGCGATCGCGGCCCGCCTCGTGGAGACGCGACGCGACATCCACCGCCACCCCGAGCTCGGCAACCGCGAGGAGCGCACGGGCCGGCTGGTGGCGGAGCGCCTGCGCGCGGCCGGCCTCGAGGTCCGCTACCCGGTCGCGAAGACGGGGGTCGTGGGCATCCTGAAGGGCGGACGCCCAGGGGCTACGGTTGCGGTGCGCGCGGACATGGACGCGCTGCCCGTCGAGGAGAAGCGGGAGTCGCCGTACCGGAGCGAGAACGCCGGCGTCATGCACGCCTGCGGCCACGACGGGCACACCACGATCGTCCTCGGCGCGGCCGAGGTGCTGGCCTCCCTGCGCGCGCGGCTTCCCGGCACCGTCGTCTTCCTCTTCCAGCCCGCCGAGGAGGGACCGCCGGAAGGCGAGGAGGGCGGAGCGCTCCTGATGCTGAAAGAGGGCGTCTTCGACGATCCGAAGGTGCAGGCCGTCTACGGGCTGCACATGGACCCGCTGCTCGACGTGGGCACCGTCGGGTGGTCGATCGGGCCGATCTTCGCGAGCTCGGACCGCTTCCGGATCGACGTCGTGGGCCGGCGCACGCACGGAGCGGCGCCGCACACCGGCCTCGACCCCGTGCCGGTGGCGGCGGAGATCGTCTCCGCGCTCCAGCTCATCGTGTCGCGGCAGGTGGACGCCCAGAACCCCAAGGTCCTCACGATCGGCCAGATCCACGGCGGCAACCGCTACAACATCATCGCGGGCGACGTGTTCATGGAAGGGACGCTGCGCACGCTCGACGCCGCCGTGCGCGCGGACGTCAAGTCGCGCATGGAGAGGACGGTCAAGGGCGTCGCGGAAGCGCACGGCACGACGGCGACGCTGCGTTTCGGTACGGACGGCAACCCCCCGACGATGAACGACGCCGCGCTCACGCGCGCCTCCGCTCCGAGCCTCGAGCGTGTCTACGGCAAGGAGCGCGTCCTCGAGGTCAAGCCGCAGATGCCCGCGGAGGACTTCGCCTGGCTCGCCGAGAAGGTGCCCGGCCTCTACGTGAAGCTCGGCGTGCGCAACGAGGCCCGGGGGATCAAGGGGATGCTCCACACCGAGGAGTTCGACATGGACGAGGCTGTGCTCCCCCTGGGCGTCCGCGCGGTGGCCACTCTCGTCTGGGACTATCTCTCGCGGACGCGCTAGCCGCCGGCCTCAGCGGTCGAAATCCACCGCCGCGGTGTTGCCGCCGCTGACCACGAGACCCACCCGCTCTCCGGAGGCGGGGACGAAGGCGCCGGCGAGGAGCGCGGCGAGCGGGGCGGCCGCCCCCGGCTCCGCCACCAGCCGGGCGACCTCCCAGAGCGCGCGCTGGGCCTTCTGGATCGCGTCGTCGCTCACGAGCACGACGCGGTCCACGTGGTCGCGGGCGATCGGGAAGACGAGCTCACCCACCCGCCGCGCGCCCAGGGAATCCGCGGCAATCCCCGAGACCTCGACGTCGACGAGCCGGCCAGCGTCCAGCGCGCGGAAGAGCGTCGGCGCCCTCTCGGGCTCCACTCCGACCACCCGCACCCGGCCGCCGTACCAGGCGCTCACGCCGCCGATCAGTCCTCCGCCGCCCACGGCGACGAGGACGGTCTCGAGCGCGGGCGCCTGCTCCTCGAGCTCCCGTCCCACCGTCGCCGTGCCGAGCAGCGTCTCCGGCGCGTCGTAGGCGTGAACCGTGGCCGCGCCGCGCGCCGCCGCCCACGTCTCGCTCGCGGCGAGCGCCTCCGCGTAGTCGCGGCCCACGATCTCCAGCTCGGCTCCGTACGCGCGGATGCGCGCGGTCTTCGCGGGCGAGGAGATCGTGGGGACGAAGATGCGCGCTCGCACTTCCCGCCGGCGCGCGGCGTAGGCGACCGCGGCCCCGTGGTTGCCGCCCGACGCGGCCACGACGCCCGCGGGCGGGATCGTCCGGAGAAGGAGGTTCGCGAAGGCGCCGCGCGCCTTGAAGGATCCCGACCACTGCAGGGACTCGAGCTTGAGGGTGAGCGGGAAGGCCGGGAGGCCGAAGTCCGCCCCGCTCACCTCGACGAGCGGCGTCTGCCGCACGAAGGGGCAGAGCGCCGCGGCCGCCGCCTCCACGTCCGCCCGGGAGAGGCCCATCTCCATCCCTCGAGCTTGACACACAAGCAGCGGTCCCCTGGAGCTTCTACAAAACGAGAGTGCAAGCCCGATGGCATTCGCGACGGGCTCGGCCCTTAGCGGCGCCGGCGCTCGGCACGGAGCTTGCCAATCCCTCCGCGGACGGGTCTACGAAGCCCGAACGGGGAAATGTGAAACGGCGTCGACGGCGATGATCGAGGAGGTCCGCGTCTACCCCCACCTGTTACGGCGTGAGGGTCGGCAGTACCTGGCCGCCGCCTACGCGGACCGGCAGGCCGGGGGCCGGTGGGAGGCCTGGCTCGTCTTCTTTCCGGTGCGGGCGGGACCGGCGCTCGCCGGAGATCGGGAGACGACGCAGGGCACGCTCGGCGACATCGACCGCTGGGCGGACGGCGTTTCGGCGGTATACCTGGAGGGAGCCCTTCGGCGCGTGCTCCAGAGCGCCGACGCGCCTCTGTGGCGGCACGGCGGTCCCGGCCTCGGCCTTGGCCTCCGACCGCCCAACGAGAGCGAGCACTACCGTCGCGCCGCGCCCCGGGTGCGCGCCTTCGGCCGGCGCCTGCTCGCGCAGCGCGAAGCCCGGCCGGACCTCGTGGCCGCTCCGGACGTCGCGACCGTGCGACGGGCCCAGGTCGCCCACCCCTCGCGGCGAGCCCGCATCGAGGGTCCTCGTCCCAAAGAGCCGCCGCCCGTGCGGCGGACGCGCGGCTGGCGTCCGCCCTCCCCCCGGGCGATCAAGGAGTGTCTCGACGAGTACGTCATCGGCCAGGAGCGCGCGAAGAAGGTCCTCGCCGTCGCGGTGGCGAACCACTACAAGCGCGTGGAGTGGCGGGGGCGGGGCGAGCCGGGCTTCCGCAAGTCCAACGTGCTGCTCCTCGGACCGACGGGTTCGGGCAAGACGCTGCTCGTGGAGACCCTGGCCCGCGGCCTCGAGGTGCCGTGCGCCCTCGCCGACGCGACCCGCTTCACCGAGGCCGGCTACGTGGGCGCCGACGTCGAGGAGATCCTCGTCGACCTGTTGAATGCCGCCGAAGGAGACCTGCGCCGCGCCGAGCGCGGGATCGTCTACATCGACGAGATCGACAAGCTCGCCCGCCGCCAGACGAGCGGGCGCGACGTGTCCGGGGAGGGAGTGCAGCAGGCCCTGCTGAAGCTCCTGGAGGGCCGGCGCGTCACGCTGCCGCGGGAGCGGACGCGCGTCCACGGCGACAAGCCCGTCCACCTCGACACCACGGACGTCCTCTTCCTCTGCGGAGGAGCATTCGCCGGCCTTGAGCCCATCGCGAAGGCGAACCGCCCGATCGGCTTCGGCGCCGAGGGGACGCCGGACGAGGTCGAGACGTCGGAGCGGCTCTGGGAGGTCACGCCCCGGGACCTCGTCCGCTATGGGATGATCCCCGAGCTCGTGGGGCGCCTGCCCGTCGTCGTCGCCCTCGAGGCCCTCGACGAGAAGGCGCTCGTCGACGTCCTCACGCGGCCGGCGGACGCCCTCGTGAAGCAGTACCAGAGCCTCCTCGCCGCGGACGGGGTGACGCTGCGTTTCACGGATGGGGCGCTCCGCGCGATCGCGCGCAAGACGAGGACACTCGGCACCGGCGCCCGCGGCCTCCGCACCGTCCTCGAGTCGGTCATGCTGGAGCTCCTGTACGACATGCCGCGCTCCCGTCGCCGCTGCCGCGTCGAGGTCACGGAAGACGTGGTCGAGCTCAGGGCCGCGCCCGTCGTCACCTACGCTCGCCGGTAGGGCTCCCGGTCCTGACGCCGCGCCCGACTAGGCGGAGGCCGAGGGCGCCGCCGCACCCGCGAGGCCGACTTCCTGGTCCTTGTACTGAAGCTGGTAGAGCCGCCAGTAGAGCCCGCGCTCCGCGAGGAGCGCCTGGTGCGTTCCTCGCTCGCGGATGCGGCCCTTGTGCAGCACGAGGATCTCGTCCACGTTCTGGATGGTGGACAGGCGGTGCGCGATCACGATCGCCGTGCGGCCCCGCAGCAGCACCTTGAGCGCGTCCTGGATCAGCTGCTCCGTCTCCGTGTCCACCGACGACGTGGCCTCGTCGAGCACCAGCACGCGCGGGTCGTGGGCGAGGGCGCGGGCGAAGGAGAGTAGCTGCTTCTGGCCCACGGAGAGCGTCGCCCCCCGCTCCTTGACCTCCGTATCGTAGCCCTGCGCGAGCGCCTCGATGAAGCGGTGGGCGTGCACGGCCCGCGACGCCTCGCGGACCTTCTCGTCGGAGATGTCGGAGCCGAGGCGGATGTTGGAGGCGATCGTGCCGCTGAAGAGGTGGACGTCCTGGAGGACGAGGGCGAGCGAGCGGCGCAGCTCGCTCGTCTCGAGGTCGCGGACGTCGACACCGTCGAGGGTGACGCGGCCGGCCTGCACGTCGTAGAAGCGAGTGAGGAGGCTGATGATCGAGGTCTTGCCCGCGCCCGTCGCCCCCACGAGAGCGACGCTCTTGCCCGGCTCGACCGCGAAGTCGATGTCCCGAAGGACGTAGCTCGCCGCTCCGCCTCCGTCATCGGCTGCCGGCGCCGGGGCGTTCTCGTCGTAGGAGAACCAGACGTGCTCGAAGGCCACGCGGCCACGCACCGCATCGAGCGCGCGCGGCGAGGGCGGGCTCGTGACCGAGGGCGCGGTGTCGAGGAGCAGGAAGATCCGCTCCGACGAGGCCATGGCCGCCTGGAGGACGTTGAACTTCTCGGAGAGGTCGGAGATGGGACGCCAGAAGCGCTCCGAGTACTGGATGAAGGCCACGAGGACACCGAGGGTGACCGTCCCCTTCAGCACCTGCCCGCCTCCCCAGACGAGGATGAGGCCGACCGCGAGCGCGGCCAGGAGCTCGATCGCCGGATAGAAGACCGCGTAATAGAAGATGGCGGTCATGTTGGCGTCGGCGTGCTTGCGGTTGATCCCGGCGAAGGCGTTCTGGTTCCTCTCCTCCCGCCGGAAGAGCTGCACGACCGACATTCCGGTGAGGTTCTCCTGCAGGAAGGCGTTGATCCGGGCCACCCACTTGCGGGTCTCGCGGAACGACGAGCGTGCGCCCTTCCTGAACCAGTTCGTCACCAGGAAGAAGAACGGGATCACCGAGAACGTGACGAGCGCGAGCCGGACGTCGAGGGCCAGCATCACCCCCATGATCCCGAAGAGCGTGAAGAGGTCGCCGAAGACGGTCACCACCCCGGAGGTGAAGAGCTCGTTCACCGCGTCCACGTCGGTCGTGACCCGCGTCATGAGCCGGCCCACCGGGTGGCGGTCGAAGTAGGCGACGTGCAGCCGCTGGAGGTGGCCGAAGATCTGCCGGCGCATGTCCTGCATGATCCGCTGCCCCGTCATCTGCATGAGCACGGTCTGGAGGAAGCGCACGAAGAACGCGCCGACGAGGGACAGGAAGAAGAGGGCGGCCACTCCCGCGAGACCCCCGGCGTCGCCCTTCGCGATGTAGCGGTCGATCGCGACCTTGGTGAGGTAGGGGCCGACGAGGTCGAGCCCGGCCATGGCCACGATCAGGAGGAACGCCGCCGCCACCTCCTTCTTGTAGGGCCGGAGGTACCCGAGGAGGCGGACGAAGAGCTTCCAGTCGTAGATCTGCGGAGCGACGGGATCGTCGTCGGGGGCGGCGCTCACGCCGTCTTCTCCATCTCCTCCTCGAGGAGCTGGCGGCGGTGGAGGTCCGCGTAGAAGCCGCCGAGGCGGACGAGCTCGTCGTGCGTGCCCCGCTCCGCGATCTTTCCGTCGCGGAGGACCACGATCAGGTCCGCGTCCTTCACGGTCGATACCCGGTGGGAGACGAGGAAGGTCGTGCGCGTGCGCCGGACTCCTTCGAGGCCCTTCAGGATCTCCTCCTCGGTCTCCGTGTCCACCGCGGACAGCGAGTCGTCGAGGACGAGGATCCTCGGGTCCACCGCGAGGGCGCGGGCGAGCGCCGTACGCTGCTTCTGGCCGCCGGAGAGCGTGATCCCGCGCTCCCCCACGAACGTGTCGTAGCCCTTCGGGAACTCGCGGACGTCCTTGTCGAGCTGCGAGACCGCCGTCGCCCACTCCACGCGGCCCTCGCCGTCGGCCCGGCCGCCGAAGTTCACGTTCTCCCGGATGGTGTCGGAAAAGAGGAAGGACTCCTGCGGGACGAAGCCCACGGAGCCGCGGAGGAGCGCCAGCGGGATCCGCCGCACGTCGTGCCCGTCCACGAAGACGGTGCCGGAAGGCGCGTCGTGGAGACGCGGCAGCAGGCTCACGAGCGTCGTCTTCCCGGAGCCGGTGGGACCCACGATCGCCACCGTCGTCCCCGCGGGGACGTCGAGGTCGATGCCCTCGAGCACGGGCCGACCGTCGTAGGAGAAGGAGAGGTTCCGGAACGACACGTCGCCCCGGAAGGCGCGGAGGGGCAGCGGATCCTCGTCGCGGATGTCCGGTACCGCGTCCACCAGCTGGAGGATGCGCCCCATCGAGGCCTCGCCGCGCTCGAAGAGGTTCACCACCCAGCCGAGCGCGATCATCGGCCAGTTGAGCATGCCCAGGTAGACGCCGAAGGCCACGAACTGCCCGAGAGTGATCGTCCCCGCGACCACCATCCGCCCTCCGAGCCAGAGGACGGTGAGCGCCCCCAGGCCCATCAGGAACTGGATGGCGGGGTAGAGGATGCCAGTGAGCCGGATGAGCCGGCGGTTCCGCCGCACGTACTCCTCGTTGGCCTCCGCGAAGTGCTCTTCCTCGTGCGGCTCCTGCACGTAGGCCTTGACGACGCGCGCGCCCGCGAGGTTCTCCTGCGCCACCGCGTTCAAGGTCGAGAGCTGGGCCTGGACGCTCTCGAAGCGGTCGTGGATCTGCCGTCCGTAGTGGCGGACGACGAGCGACACCACGACGAGGGGCACGAGGGCGAGCGCGGTGAGGGCCGGGCTGATCGTGAGCATGATCGCCACCGTGCCCACGAACGTGGCCACGGTGGTCGCCGCGTACATGATCCCGGGGCCGAGCACCATGCGCACCGCGGACATGTCGTTGGTGGCGCGGCTCATGAGGTCGCCGATCCGGCTCTGCTGGTAGTAGCGCGCGGAGAGGAGCGTGAAATGGCGGAAGAGGTCGTTCCGGAGCTCGTACTCGATCTCTCGGCTCACCCCGATGAGCACCATGCGCATGAAGTAGCGGAAGACGCCCTCGAGGAGCACGAGGCCGAAGATCGCCCCGGCGTAGAAGAAGAGCTTCTCCCGGGTCACGAGCTGCGTGAGGTCGTCGACCGCGTGGCGCAGCACCCAGGGGTTGGCCACGGAGAAGACGGTGGTGAGGAGGAGGCAGACGATCCCCCACATCACGTTCCGGCGGTGGCGGCGGAGGTAGGGAAGGAGTCGGCGGAGGTGCGGCATTACAGGGTGCTGAAAAACTAACCTATTGCGGTGCGCCCTCGGGTTGGAGATCGCGGGCGCACGCGCGTGGTTGAAGGAGGTTTTTCAGCACCCTGTCAGGGCCGGGCGCGCGAAGACCCGCGTGCGACGCGCGGATTCTGTCTCGCGGCCCGGCGCTCGCGGTCGAGGGCCTGACTCGCCCGGAGCAGTTGCGGCAGGTTCTCCTTCTCCCAGGCCAGGGCCTCGCGGTACCCGGGGTACAGCACTTCTGCCTGACGGAAGGCGCGCGAGTGGTAGACGGTGCGGCCGGCGCGGTCGGGCACGCCCCCGAGGTGGTGGTGGAGCATCTCGTGGTAGACGACGCTCTCCAGGAAGTAGAGGGGCACGTCGCGGCGGTCGAGCACGGGGTGGATGCGGATGAGGCCGAGCACGGGGTCGTAGCTCCCGAAGGTGAGCCCGCCCCGCCGCGCCCGCCCGCTCCCGCGTCCCCAGGTGATGGGCACGCGGAGGCGGCCCTGGAAGAAGCGGTCGTTCAGCCGGTCGTAGACCGCGCGCAGGTCGTGCGCGCGTCCCGCGCTCGTGAGCGGCGGGAAGGGACGGCGCGTGCCCCGCACGCGGTGGAGGTTGTCGTTCATGAAGCGGCGGACTTCGCCGTCGGCGCTGCGGCTCGTGCGCCGGAGGCTACGCGCGAGCGCCTGCACCACCGGCACCGGCGCGTGCAGGAACATCTTGTGGAGGCGCAGCTCCACGCGTCCGTGCGCGCGCCGGAAGGAGAGGAGCACGGATCGGTTCTCGGTGAGGGTGAGGGCGAGGGGACGGCCCGCCTCCCGGGAGAGCGCGGCCTCGAGCCGCGAGGCGTCCCAGCGCGCGGACTCGTCGAACGGCAGCGCGAGCTGACGCGGTCGATATCCGGCAGGCGTGCGCATCGTTGACCGAGAATGAGGATGAATGAGCAGGAAGGCGTCGTCAAGCAGGGTCGAGGGCCCCTTCGGGCCCCTCGCGCGGCCGGGAATACCAAGAAGTATTCCGAGGAGAGCGCGGTCCGCCCGCCTCAGCCCTTGCTGCCGCGGGGGACGTAGTACTGCGTGCCCTTGCCCATGCTCCGGATCTGCCGGATGAGGTCGTCGAGGTCGTCCGCGTTCTTCACGAGGTCGACGTCGGTCGTGTTCACGACGAGGAGCGGCGTCGTCGTGTAGTGGAAGAAGAAGTAGTTGTACGCGCGGTTGACCTCGGCGAGGTACTCCTCGGAGAGGCGGCTCTCCTCCGGGCGCCCGCGCGTGCGGATGCGCTTCATCAGCACCTCCGTGGGCGCCTGCAGGTAGACCACGAGGTCCGGCCGGGGCACGCCCTCCGCGAGCAGCGAGTAGAGCTTCTCGTAGATGAGCAGCTCGCTGTCCTCGAGGTTGAGATAGGCGAAGACCTTGCTCTTGTCGAAGACGTAGTCCGAGATCGTGGCCTGCGTGAAGAGGCTGCGCTGCGTGAGCTCCTGCTGCTGTCGGTAGCGGGAGAGCAGGAAGAAGAGCTCGACCTGGAAGGGTGCGCCCGCCTGCCCGTCGTAGAAGGGCTTGAGGAAGGGGTTCTGCCCCCACTCCTCGAGCACGGTCGTGGCGTCGAGGCGCTCGGCGAGCCGCTCCACCACCGCGGTCTTGCCCACCCCGATCGCCCCTTCGACCGCGATGTAGTGGAAGGCCATCAGCGGTGCGCTTCCGCGGGCGCCCACGGCCGCACCTCGGAGGGATCCGGGCAGCGCGCGAGGAGCTCGGCGACCTCGAGACCGAGGACGGGGTGGCGGAAGCGGGGGGCGATCTCGGCCAGGGGCACCAGCACGAACCGGCGCTCGGGCAGCCGGGGATGGGGAACCACCAGGCGCTCCCCCTGCCTCCGCTCGTCACCATAAAAGAGGATGTCCACGTCGATGGTGCGGGGGCCGTTCCTCTCCAGGCGGACGCGGCCGAGCTCCCGCTCCGTCTCGAGCGCCGCCTCCAGCAGCTCCTCCGGGGAAAGAGCGGTCTCGCCCTGGACCACGCGGTTCAGGTACCACTCCTGGGGCGGCCCCCCCACCGGCTCCGTGAGCCAGGTGGAGCTCCGCTTCACCTCGCGGAAGCCCCGGCGCGCGAGGGAGAAGAGTGCCTGGTCGAGGGCCCGCTCGCGGTCGCCGAGGTTCGAGCCGAAGGCGAGGAAGACGGGAGGAAGCATCGTCTCGCGCGCAGGTTAACACGCCGGAAGCGCCGGCCGGCTTGACACCCCGCGGCCGCTCTCGCCATACTGAATGGCGGTTCATTCATCGGCAGCCCCGGGGAGAGCGGATGGCGCGGCCCAGGACCGACGACAAGAGGAAGCGGATCCTCCAGGCGGCGGTGAAGGTCTTCGCCCGCAAGGGCTACTTCGCGGCCCGGGTGTCCGACGTGGCCAAGAGGGCGGGGGTCGCGGACGGCACCATCTACCTCTACTTCGCGAGCAAGGAGGACATCCTGGTCCGGCTGTTCGACGAGGTGATGGCGGAGCAGGCGGAGGCGATGAAGAAGGCGATCGCGTCGCTCCCCACCGCTCCCGAGCGGCTGCGCGCCATCGCGGAGCGCCACCTGCGCCTCCTCGGAAGCAACCGCGACCTCGCGGTCGTCTTCCAGGTGGAGCTCCGGCAGTCCACGCAGTTCATGGAGCGCTTCACCGCGTCCTGGCTCGGGGACTACCTCGCCCTCATCACGCAGGTGGTGGAGCAGGGTCAGCGCGAGGGCGTGCTGCGCGCGGACCTCAACAAGAAGGTGGCCACGAAGGCGTTCTTCGGGGCCCTGGACGAGATGGTCACGTCGTGGGTCCTCGGGGGCAAGGGCTACGACCTCGCGCAGCTCGCGCTCCCCGTGGTCGATCTCTTCCTGCGGGGGGCGGCGACGTCCCGCAAGTCCGCCCCTTCCCGACCCGCGCTCGCCACCGTGGCCGCCGCCCGAGGAGGACGCTGATGGAGCCCCGCACCGTGTGCGACCTCTTCTACCACTCCGTGGACACGTACCGGAAGGCGCAGCACCTCGAGCACAAGAAGGACGGAGCCTGGCGCGCGATCTCCTCCGACGAGTTCCGCTCCGGGGTCGAGGAGCTGTCGCAGGGCCTCGTCGCCCTCGGCATCGGCAAGGGCGACAAGGTCGCGATCCTGGGCGAGAACCGCCCCGAGTGGGCCTACGCCGATCTCGCGACGCTCTGCGCCGGGGCGGCGGACACGCCGGTCTACGCGACGCTCACGCCCGGACAGGTGCTCTACATCCTGAACGACAGCGAGTCGAAGGTCGTGTTCGTCTCGAACGCGGCCCAGGCCGCGAAGGTCGCGGAGGTCAAGGGCCAGCTCAAGACGATCCGCCACGTCATCCGCATGGACGAGGCCGACATCCCGGGCACCGTCGCCCTCTCCGAGATCCGGGCGCGGGGCCGCGAGGCCCTGGCCGGGGACCGCGACATCGTCCGCAAACGCGCGGCCTCGGTCGAGCCCACGGACCTCGCGACGCTCATCTACACCTCGGGGACGACCGGCGACCCCAAGGGCGTCATGCTCACACACTCGAACCTCGTCTCGAACGTCCTGGGCGCGATCAAGGCCTTCCCGACCTTCGGACCGGACGACGTCTGCCTCTCCTTCCTCCCCCTCTGCCACAGCTTCGAGCGCACCGCCGGCCACAACGTGATGCTCTACGCCGGGGCGACGATCGCCTACGCGGAGAGCGTCGAGGCCGTGCCCCAGAACATGCGGGAGGTGCGGCCCACTGTGATGAGCTCCGTCCCGCGCCTCTACGAGAAGATGTACGCGCGGGTGAACGAGAAGGTGGCGCAGGATCCGCCGTTCCGCCAGCGGATCTTCCGCTGGGCGCTCGGCGTGGGCCGCGAGAGGTTCCGGCACAAGGTGGAGCGGACGTCGCCCGGACTCCTGCTGCCGCTCAAGCAGCGGCTCGCCGACCGGCTCGTCTTCTCCAAGATCAAGGAGCGGACGGGAGGCCGGCTGCGCTTGTTCGTGTCCGGTGGCGCTCCGCTATCCCGCGAGATCGCGGAGTTCTTCGGGGCGGCCGGCCTCACCATCTGCGAGGGCTACGGCCTCACCGAGACCTCCCCGGTCATCACCGTGAACACGCCGGACTGGATCAAGCCGGGCACGGTCGGACGGCCCCTGGAAGGGATCGAGGTCAAGATCGCCGCGGACGGCGAGATCCTGACCCGCGGCCCCCACGTCATGAAGGGCTACTTCAACAAGCCCGAGGCCACGGCGGAGGCGATCGACGCCGAGGGCTTCTTCCACACCGGCGACATCGGCGTCCTCGACGCCGACGGCTTCCTCGTCATCACCGACCGCAAGAAGGACATCCTCGTCACCTCCGGCGGCAAGAACATCGCCCCCCAGCCCATCGAGAACCGGCTCAAGGCGAACAACTTCTTCGCGGAAGTGGTGATGATCGGCAACAAGCGCAACTTCCCGGCCGCGCTCGTGGTCCCGAACTTCGAGACCCTCGAGAAGTGGGCGAAGGAGAAGGGCATCTCCACGCCGAGCCGTGACGAGCTCGTGGATCGGCCGGAGGTCCTCTCCCACTACCAGAAGCTCATGGCCGACCTCCTGCCGGACCTCGCGCAGTTCGAGCGCATCAAGAAGATCGCGCTCCTCACCCGCGAGTTCACTCTGGAGGCGGGCGAGCTCACGCCCACCCTGAAGGTGAAGCGGCGGGTGGTGGAGGAGAAGTACAAGGG
>JBKPBQ010000390.1:0-8779 GCA_046726955.1 Acidobacteriota bacterium | reverse complement strand
CGCGGTCCCCGCGCCGATCGTGATCGCCGAGGAGCCGGCGCCCGCGGCCGCGCCCGCGGCCAGCCACAACCTCTCCTTCTTCTCCGTCCCCGCGCAGGAGGAGCGCAAGGCCGCGGAGACGATGGAGCACCTCGCGACCTTCGTGCTCGACCGCGAGGAGTACGCGGTGGACGTCCACGTCGTGCAGGAGATCCGGCGGGTCACGGAGATCACGGCGGTGCCGCGCGCTCCCGACTTCATCCGCGGGGTGATCAACCTGCGCGGACGGATCCTCCCCGTCGTGGACCTCAAGCGGAAGCTGCGGATGGGACACGTGGAGATCGGGAAGGCCTCGCGCATCGTGGTGGTGCGCCTCCGCGAGCGCCTCCTCGGGCTCCTCGTGGACGGGGCCCAGCAGGTGCTGAAGGTCCCGCTGTCGCGCATCGAGCCCCCGCCCGAGGAAGTGCTCGCGGGCGGCGGCGACTACATCCGCGGCGTCGCGAAGCTCGAAGACCGTCTCGTGATCCTGGTGGACCTCCTGCGCATCCTCGCGCAGGAGCTGCGCGAGGGGCCGGCGACGCCGGCCTCGTCGTGAGACATGGGAAAGGAGTCAGCGATGACTCAGCCGCGGACGTGGTCGCTCCTCGTCCTGCTCTTCCTGCTCGCGGCCGTGCCCTTCGCCGCGGCCGAAGTGGCCGTGCTCAAGAGCACCGACGCTCCCGGCTGGCGGCCGGCCCTCGACGCGCTGCGCAAGGGCCTGGGCGGCCAGACCATCAGCGAGTTCGACCTCCGCGGCGATCGCGCGGAGGCGGACAAGGTGGTGGCGACGCTCAAGGCCCGTCCCGGCATCGTGGTGGTGGCGATGGGCGAGCTCGCGGCCCAAGCCGTGCGCGAGGGATCGCCCGAGACGACGCTCGTCTACTGCATGGTTCCCGACCCGGGACGCGTGGGGCTCCTGAACAACATCAACGCGTCGGGCGTGGCGTTCACCACGCCCATCAAGAACCAGCTCGCCGCCTTCCGCATGGTCAACCCGCGGGGCGTGCGCATCGGCGTCCTCTTCGGCGACGAGAGCGCGCGGGTCGTCCAGGAGGCCCAGAAGTCCGCGGCCGTGGTCCGGCTCGCCGTGGTGGCGCGGCCCATCACCTCCGAGAAGGAGGTGCCGCAGGCCCTGCGCGCGCTGCTCACGGGGCCCGAGGCGGTGGACGCGCTCTGGCTGCCCCTCGACCGCCTGCTCCTGGGAGACGAGACGCGCCGCTTCCTCCTCGCGGAGACGCTCAAGGCGGGCAAGCCCGTCTACAGCTTCTCGGCCGCGCTCGTCAACGAGGGCGCGCTCGTGAGCAACGGGGCGGACGTGGCCTCGATCGGCGAGCAGGCGGCGGAGCTCGTGGGACGGCTCCTTTCAGGAGACAAGACGGCGCGCGGCTCGCAGCTCGTCCCCCGGGCCGAGCTCGTCGTCAACAAGAAGATCGCGGAGAAGCTCCACCTGGAGATCCCGGTGGACGCGATAAAGGCCGCGAGTCGGGTGTTCTGAGGAATAGAGCATGGCAATGGGCGTGAGATCGATCCGCACGAAGTTCCTGCTCCTCGTGGCGGGCGTCGCCACCGTGGTGGGGGGCGTCTCCGTCGTCTACGACCTCGTGGCCAGCCAGGGACTCCTGCGCGAGCAGATGGTGAAGCGGGGCCGCTACATCGCGAGCAACCTCGCCTTCAACAGCAAGTACGGTGTGCTGACGGAGGACAAGCCGCTCCTCACGCAGTTCCTGGAGGGGGCGGTGGCGGCGGGCGGCGGGGCCACGGGCTCGGACGTGGTGGGCGCCCTGATCCGCGACGCCAAGGGCCAGGTCCTCGCCCAGACCGGCAAGTCGATCCGGGACCTCCCCGCCGAGCCCGCGTCCGCGATCGAGGAGCGCGACGCCTTCACCACCGACGGCGAGAGCATCCTCCTCTTCCGCGCCCCCGTGACGAGCACCAGCGCCGGAGGCTCCGGGGGCATGGCCGCGGAGCTCGGCCTCGCTGCGCCCGCCGAAGACAAGAAGGGGGAGAGCCAGAAGGGCGGGGTGGAGGTCGCGATCACGAAGGCGGTCATGGAAGCACAGCGGCGCGCGCGCTTCCTGCGCGCCATGCTCATGGGCCTGCTCCTCGTGGCCATGGGTGTCGCCGTGGGCTCCTTCCTCATCCGCCGCTGGTTCTCGCCCGTGCAGCAGATGCTCGCCGTCTCCCAGGGTGTGGCCAAGGGCGACCTCACGCAGCGGCCCGCGCTCCAGAGCGAGGACGAGATCGGCACGCTCGCGGTGTCGCTCGGGGAGATGGTCGTGAACCTGCGCAAGATCGTGGACAACATCCAGGACGCCTCGGTGCAGGTCGCCTCCTCGGCGGGGCAGATCTCGGCGAACGCCCGGCTCATCATGCAGGGCGCGCAGGGCCAGGCCCAGGCCGCGGAGGAGACCTCGACCTCGATGGAGGAGATGGCGGCCTCCATCCAGACCGTGGCCTCGAGCGCGCACGGCCTCGCCAACTACGTGGAGGAGACCTCGAGCTCGATCACCGAGATGGGCGCGTCGATCGAGCAGGTCGCGCGCAGCAGCGCGACCCTCGCGGGGACGGTCACCGAGGCCTCCGCCACCATCGAGCAGATGACCGTCTCCATCGACCAGATGGCCCGCGACCTCGAGAGCCTGTCGGAGACGGTGACGGGCACGTCCACCACCGTGGAGGACATGGCCTCCTTCATCACCTCTGTTGCGGAGAACGCGGAGAAGCTGAGCGCCGCCGCCCTCAGCACGAGCCACACGGTGTCGGGGATGGCGGGAGCCGTGAGCGAGGTGGCCAAGATCGCCTCGGAGGCCGACCGCATCGCCGCCCGCGCCGCCGAGGACGCCAACACCGGGGGAGAGGCGGTGGCCCGCACCATCGAGGGGATGAAGGCGGTCTCCGACAACATGGAGAACACGGCCCGCGTGATCACCGGCCTCGGCAAGCGGTCGCAGGAGATCGGCCGCATCCTCGAGGTGATCGAGGAGATCGCCGACCAGACGAACCTCCTCGCCCTCAACGCCGCCATCGAGGCCGCGCGCGCGGGCGAGGCGGGCCGCGGCTTCGCCGTCGTCGCGGACGAGGTCCGCAAGCTTGCCGAGCGCTCAGTGGAGGCGGCCAAGGAGATCGGCGAGGTGGTGCGCCAGGTCCAGCAGGACACCACCGACGCGGTGGAAGTCGCGCGCTCCGGGGCCGCGGAGGCCAAGCAGGGCATCCAGCTCGCCGACAAGGCGGGAGTGGCGCTCAGGAGCATCATCGAGTCGGTCACGCGCACGAGCCAGCTCATGGGCGAGATCGCGTCCGCCACGGGCAAGCAGTCCTCGGCGGGCACGCAGGTGCTGAGCACGGTCAGCAACATGGCCTCCGCCACCAACCAGGTGACGACGGCGGTGAAGGACCAGGCGGAGGGCAGCAAGCAGATCCGCCAGGCCATGGACAACATCAAGAAGGTCATGAGCCAGGCCGCCTACTCCACGCGCGAGCAGGCGGCGGGGGGCCGGCAGGTACGCCTGGCCGTGGAGAACATCAACAAGATCGCCTCCCAGGTCGGCATCGCGACCAAGGAGCAGGCGGAGGGGAGCCGCCAGATCGTGCACGCGGTGGAGAAGATGAACGACATGACGCAGCAGGTCTCCCACGCCACCGCCGAGCAGAAGAAGGGCGGGGAGCTCGTGGTGCGCGCGATGGAGAACATCTCCGACATCGCCCGCGACAACCTCGCCACCGTGCAGGAGATGTCGAAGGCCACGGCCAACCTCGCCCAGCAGGCGGAGAACCTCGCCCGCCTCGTCGCGGTTTTCCGGGTGCAGTAGCGGGGAAGGGGCATGACCCTCGACATCGAGAGGGCGCTCCGCTCGCTCCGCGAGGGCGAGGAGTCGGTGCGGCGCGCGGTCGTGGACGAGCTCGCGCAGTCCGGCGAGCCGGAGGCGATCCCGCCCCTCCTTCTCGCGGTGGCCGACGACTCCTGGCCGGTGCGCCAGGGAGCGGTGGAAGGGCTCACCGCGTTCCCTCTCGAGCTCTTGATGCCCGCCCTCGAGGCGGCGCTGCGCGACGACGAGAACGCGGGCCTCCGAAACGCGGGGATGGAGATCTACGTCCGGCTCGGAGGGGCGGCGGTTCCCCCGCTCGTGGGCCTCCTCCGCGACCCGGACGAGGAGGTCCGGCACTTCGCTTGCGTCATGCTCGGAGCCCTCCGCGATCCGCGCGCGGTCAAGCCGCTCATCGCCGCTCTCCGCGATACCGACGTGAACGTGCGCCACGCCGCCGCATCGAGCCTCGGCCAGATCGGCGCCCCCGAGGCCGTTCTGCCCCTCGTGGAGGCTCTGCGGGACGAGCCCTGGATGCAGTACCCGGCGATCCACGCCCTGGGTGAGATCGCGGACCCGCGCGCCGCGCCCGCGCTCCTCCGCCTGCTCGACGATCCCGTCTTCCGCGGACCCGCCCTCGAGTCGCTCGGTCGCCTCGCGGGTCGCGACACACTGCGCGCCCTCGTGCCACACCTCTACGATCCCGAACCCGTGCTCCGCAACGCGGCCATCCGGGCGGTCGTCGAGATCGAGCAGCGGGCGACCGCGGGGGGAGAGAGCCTGGATCCCGACGTCCAGATCGCGCTGCGGGCCGAGGACCTCGTCTCGCACCTCGTGGGGATGCTCTCCGACGACGACCCCCAGAACCGGCGCACGGCGGCGATCACGCTGGGCTGGCTGCGCGAGGAGTCGGCGCAGGCCCGGCTCGTCGAGCTCCTGGGCGACGCGAGCCTGCAGGAGCACGCGGCCCACGCCCTCGTCGCCATCGGCTTCCGCGACCGCGAGGCCTACGCGCGCGGCCTCGCCCATCCCGAGGACGCGGTGCGGCAGGGGACGGTGCGCTGCCTCGCCTGGCTGGCGCCGCCGGGTGGCAGCGACCTCGTCGCTCCGCTCATCCACGACCCCTCGCCCGAGGTCCGCGCGGAGGCGGTGGCCGCGATCGGCCGGCTCGGGCACGAGGACGCGGCCATGCTGCTCTTCGAGCTGCTCGGCGACGAGAGCGAGCGGATCCAGGAGAGCGCCATGGACGCGCTCGCGCGCATGGCGCCGGAGCGTGTGGTCCCTCTGCTCGTCCAGGCGCTCACGAGCCCCGACGCCGGCGTGCGCGTGCGGGCGGCCCAGACCCTGGGGCTTGTGCGCGATCCCGGCACGGCCCCCGCCCTCGTGGCGGCCGCCTCCGACACCCGCGAGACCGTGCGCGCGGCCGCCGTGCTCTCCCTGGGCGAGCTGGAGACGCCCGACGTCGTGGAGGTGCTCCGCCGCGCCCTCGGCGATCCGAGCAGCCTCGTGCGCCAGCAGGCGGTGCTCGCCCTCGGCAAGCGCGGCGAGCCCGAGTGGGCCTCGCTGCTGCTGCCGCTGCTCGACGAGCCGGACCCGCGCCTGCGCTTCGCCACTGTGCGCGCGCTCGGCCAGATGCGCGCCCTCGAGGCGACGGACCGCCTGCTCGCCTTCCTCGGCGAGCCCCGCAAGGAGCTGCGCTTCGCGGCGGTGGAGGCGCTGGGGTCGATCCGCGCGGTGGCCGCAGTGCGCCCCCTCGTGGAAGCGCTGCGCGACGACGACCGCAACCTCCGCCGGGCGGCCGCGGAGAGCCTGGGGGCGATCGCCGATCCGCAGGCGCTGCCTGCCCTCGTCCTCGCCCTCGAGGACGAGCACTGGAGCGTGCGCTGCGCCGCCGCCACCGCCCTCGGACGCCTCGGCAACGTGAAGGCGGCGCCCGCGCTCCTTGCCCGTCTGCACGACGACGATCCCACCGTTCGCCGGGCGGCCGCCGCCGCCCTCGGCGACGTCAAGGACGCGCGGTCGGCGGGAGCCCTCGTTGTCGCCCTGCAGGATCCCGGCCTCCAGGCGACCGCCTTCGAGTCGCTGCGGCGGCTGGGCGCGATCGCGCTCTCGGAGATGGAGCGCGCCGTCTCCTCACCGGGGGGAGACGCGGAGGTGCGCCGGCTCCTCGTGGACCTCGCGGGACGGCTCGAAGACCGGGGGGTCGTGCGCCTCCTCCTCGCCGCGCTCGCCGACGAGGGGGCTTCCGTGCGCGCGGAGGCGGCCCTCGTGCTCGGGGAGGGCGGCTTCCGGGAGGCGGTGCGGCCGCTCATGGACAGGAAGGCCACCGACCCCTCTCCCGACGTGCGGCGGGCGGCCGCCCGCGCGCTCAAGAAGCTGTCCCCGCGCTGATGGCGTCCGGGCGCTGATGCTCCGTCCGGGAGACCACGACGCGGACCTCAGCGAGGAGGAGTTCCGGCTCCTCCGCGACTTCATCCACGAGCAGTTCGGGCTCTACTTCGACGGCGCGCACAAGGCGTCGCTGCGCTCGCGGCTGGCCGCTCGGCTCACCCTCCTCGGCCTCTCGTCCTTCGAGGACTACTACCGCTACCTCCGCTTCGCCCCCGAGCGCGAGCAGGAGCGGCAGCGCATGGTCGCCCACCTCACGAACAACGAGACCTACTTCTTCCGCGAGCAGCCGCAGCTGCAGGTCTTCGCGACCACCGTGCTCCGCGAGCTCAAGGAGAGGAAGAGCCGGGCCGGCGAGAAGTCGCTCGACATCCTCTCCGCCGGGTGCTCGACGGGCGAGGAGGCGCTCACCCTCGCCATGATCGTCTACGAGAGCGCGCAGTTCTTCTGGAGCTGGGAGGTCCGCGTGCAGGGGATGGACGTGGACGAGTCCGCGCTCGAGAAGGCCCGCCGCGGCCTCTACCACCAGAACTCGCTGCGCGGCGTGGGCCGGGACAAGCTGGACCGGCACTTCGTCACGGAGGGCACGGGGGTGCGGGTGAAGGACCTGGTGCGCCGCCTCGTGACCTTCCGCGCCGGGAACATCCTCGAGGCCGCGAGCTACCAGGAGCTGCCGCCCCAGGACGTGATCTTCTGCCGGAACGTCCTCATCTACTTCTCGGACGCGAGCGCGCGCAAGGTGGTGCAGCACTTCCACCGGCTGCTGCGTCCCGGCGGCTACCTCTTCCTCGGCCACGCGGAGTCGCTCTCCCGCATCACCGACGCGTTCACCCCCGTGCGCTTCCAGGGGGCCATGCTCTACCAGAAGCCGGAGGCGGCATGATCGAAGACCCCAAGATCCGCGTGCTCGTGGTGGACGACTCCGCCTTCGTCCGCAAGGCCATCGCGCGCATGCTGAACGGCGCCCCCGACATCGAGGTGGTGGGGATGGCCGGGGACGGCGAGGAGGGGCTGGAGCTCGCGCGGACGCTCCGTCCCGACGTGATCACGCTCGACATCCAGATGCCGCGGCTCGGGGGGCTGGACACGCTGCGCCGTCTGCTTCCGGACTCTCCTTCCGCGGTGCTGCTGCTGTCGTCGCTGACGCAGGAAGGCGCCGACATCACGATGCGCGGCCTGGAGCTGGGCGCCCTCGACTTCGTGGACAAGTCCACCGTCCAGGGCCCGATGAACCTGCTCGGGCTCAAGGACGAGCTCCTGGCCAAGGTGCGGGCGCTCGCGGACGCCCCCCGCTCGCGGCCGCCGGTCGTGGAGGAGCCGGCACCTCCGCCCACGGAGCCCGCGGGGCCGGGCGCCCGCGCGGAGGTGGTGGCGATCGGAGCCTCCACCGGCGGACCCGCGGCTCTGCAGACGCTCGTGCCCGCGCTGCCCGCGGGCTTCCCCGCGGCCGTCGTCGTCGTGCAGCACATCCCGCGGGGCTTCAGCCGCTCGCTCGCGGAGCGCCTGGCCTCGCGCAGCCCGCTCCCGGTGCGGGAGGCGGTGGACGGCGAGCGGCTGCAGCCGGGCACCGTGCTCGTCGCCCCCGCCGGGCTCCACCTGAAGCTCCACCGCCGCGGGACGACGGTCAAGGTGTCGCTCGACGAGGAGCCGCGCTCCGCGCTCCACCGGCCCTCGGTGGACGTGCTCATGACCTCGGTGGCCCGCGTGTTCGGCGCCCGCTCGGTCGGGGTCGTCCTCACCGGGATGGGCTCCGACGGGACGATCGGGCTCAAGGCCATCCACCAGGCGGGCGGGCGAACGCTCGTGGAGAGCGAGGAGAGCGCCGTCATCTACGGGATGCCGAAGTCCGCGGTGGACGCGGGGGTCGTGGACCGCGCGCTGCCCCTCGGCCATCTGGCCGCCGAGATACTGGCCGCGGTGTAAAATCACGGCAATGGTGCGGCCGGCTCGCTGATGGATTCTCGGGAGATGCCGTGAGCCTCAACGGCAACCTCGAGGACCTCCCGCTCCTCGACATCATCCAGATCGTCTCCTTCAGCAAGAAGACGGGCCACCTGTCGATTCTCACCAAGGACGGCGAGGGAGGCATCGTCTTCCGCGACGGGCTGGTGGTCGCGGCGTTCGCGCCGGGGGCGCCCCCTCTCGACGAGACGTTCTCGCAGCTCTCCGCCGTGCAGCGCTCCGTGGTCGTCCGCACCCGGATCGAGATGGCGCTCGAGCAGCTCGTGCGCCTGCGCGAGGGCCAGTTCAGCTTCGCCCTCGCCGACGAGCCGCCGGAGATGGTGGGCACGCGCGACGTGTCGGTGGAGCGGCTCGTCACCGGCATCAACGCCCAGGAGCTGCTGCTCGACCTCGCGCGCGGGCTCGACGAGGACCGCCAGCACTCGACGGCGGCCGTCGAGGCGTCGTTCGCGGAAGTCCCCGAGCCCGAGGAGGTGGTTCCCGCTCCTCCCCCGGCTCCGCCGATCGCCCCGGCGCCGCCGCCTCCTCCGCCTCCGCCCGCGCCCGCCGCGGTAGCACCTCCCGCCCTGGAGAGGCCCGCCCCTCGCGCCGCATCCGCCGATCGGGCC
>JBKPBQ010000389.1:0-7082 GCA_046726955.1 Acidobacteriota bacterium | reverse complement strand
ACCGTGTAGATCGCGGTGGTGGCGGTCGAGGTGCGGGTGCCCTGGTAGTCGGCGAAGAAGAAAGTCTTGTCCTTCTTGATCGGACCGCCCAGCGTGGCCCCGAACTGATGGAAGGAGAAGGGAGCCTTCGGCTGGGTCGGGTCGTCGAAGAATCCCCGGGCGTCGAGGGATTCGTCCCGCAACATGTAGATGGCGGTGCCGGTCCAGTCGTTGGAGCCCGACTTGATCGAGGCGTTGATCACGGCGCCCGCGCTCCGCCCGAACTCGGAGGAGTAGGTGCTCGTCTGGACCTTGAACTCCTCGATGGCGTCGATGCTCGTGCGCAGGATGGCGCCGGCGTTGTCGTTGGAGTTGTTGTCGATGCCGTCGAGCATGAAGTTGTTCAGCGTGCCCCGGGTGCCGTTGGCCACGAAGCTGCTGGGCAAGCCCGTGGAGCCGAGGCCGCCTACGTTGCCGTTCGTGCCGGCGTCGGTGCGGGTCACGCCCACGGTCAGCGTCGCGAGGTCCAGGTAGTTCCTGCCGTTCAGGGGTAGCGACTCAATCTGGCGCGATTCGATCACCTCGCCCATGGAGGAGGTGTCGGCCTGCACCAGCGGGGCTTCCCCCGAGACCACCACGGCCTCTTCGACGCCCCCCACCTCCAGCTTGAAGTCGATGCGGAGGCGGTCCTGGACGCGGAGCACGACGCCGCTGCGGGTCTCCTTCTTGAAGCCCGGGGCGACCACGCTCACGGAGTACGTCCCGATCCGCAGCGGGGTGGCGATGTAGTCGCCGGAGCTGTTGGTCTTGACGCTGGTGACCGCGTTGGTCTTCGTTTCGGTGATCGTGAGCGTGGCGCCGTCCACCGGCGCTCGCGAGGGGTCGTGGACGGTCCCGAGGATGCTTCCGGTGTCGACCTGGGCCCGCGCGACAGCCGGCATCGAGACGAGGGCGAGGCCGGAGAGAAAGAGGGCAGACCGCTTCATTGGGTGCCTCCTTCGAGGGGCGGGAGTCCCTCGCCAGCAGGACTACGCAGGAAATGAAACAGAACGCAACTTACGTCCGCTTATAGGCACTTTCGAATGCCTGTGTCAAGGACTGTTTGCTTTCGGATGCTATCGTATGCGCGTTCCCACGACCGGAGGAGCCCATGGGCCGACGGACCTTCTTGAAGGCGATGGGGGCCGGAGCCGTCGCGGCGGGCGTCCGCGGCGCGCCGCCGGCGGCGGCGTTCGTCCCTGCCCACAACTGGGACCGTCACGACTGGGGAACCGCTCCACCGGTCCACGACCGCCTCAACCAGGGACCCTTTCCCCAGTACCCGCCGGAGGAGGTGCTTCCGGGCTCCGACGTCGTGATGGCGACGACGCCCTCGGACGAGATCGTTCCGAGTTACGGCAAGGGGCTCGTGACCTACGTCACCGGCGACTTCGGCGGCTCGACCTTCGCCGGGATGGACGCAGCCAGGGCCATCGAGGCCTTCGCCGACGTCCCCATGGGGCAGAAGCTGTACGTGCGGCCGACCTGGCGGGAGCTGCAGAAGCGGCCGGGGCGGCTCGATCCCGACGAGTACTGGAAGCTGGTCTTCGCGGTGGCGAAGCAGCGCGGCAAACGGGTGGGCTTCCGCGTCATGATGAGCGACCCGGACGTGGCGGAGCCGGCGCTCCCCGACTTCGTGCTCGCCAAGGTGCCGATGGTCAAGCTCGAGGGCGAGTGGAAGGGGAACGACCCCGGGGCCGCGCGATACAAGAAGGTCCACCAGGAGCCCCGCTACGACCACCCGTTCTTCCAGGACGCGTTCCGCGAGCTCGTCGGCCTCCTGAGCGCCGAGCTGGACGGCAGCCCGCTCGTCGAATACGTCGATACGTTCATGTACGGCTTCTGGGGCGAGGGCCACACCTGGCCCTTCACCAACAACCCCTTCCCCGATTACGCAACCGCCGAGCGGACGTTCGTCTCGATGTTCGAGACGCAGCTCGAGCACTGGAAGCGGACGCCTCTCGTGACCAACACCCAGCCCGACTTCAGCCGGGTCGGCAACTCGGAGCTCGTGGACCGCACGATCCGCAGCCACAACTGGCTGCGCACCGACACGATCTTCATCGAGAACGAGCAGATCGAGGCGATCAGCAATCGGCCGCCGTGGGTGGCGGCGGTGCTGGAGGTCTCCATGGCCGACGGCTCCCCCGAATCACTGAAGATCGACGAGGACGTGACCCTCACCGACAACGTGATCGCCCACGTCATGGACGTCGGGGCCAACTACTGGTCGCTCTGGAACTGGCACCGGGAGCGCGCGGAGAACGTGATGGGCTACTACCGCCGGCATCCGGAGATGATCGACAAGGTCGCCCGCCGCGTGGGCTACCGCGTGCGGCCGTCCTTCGTGTGGCACTACGACGGCGGGGGGCGGCGCGGGCTCGTGATCGGCCTCGCGAACGACGGCATCGCGGGCGTGCCGGGCGTCCTCCACGTGGGGGTCAGGAGCGATGACGGCAAGGTCGACGTCTCCGGCGGCCTCGATCCCGGCTATCCGCTCCCCGGCCGGATCCGTCAGGCATTGCTACCGCTGCCGCCGCGGGCCGATTGGAAGGGGCTGAAGCTCTACGCCGAGCTGGAGGTCAAGGGCGTGCGCCATCCCGTGACCTGGGCCTGCCGGCAGAAGCTGGAAGAGGACGGCTCGCTCCGGCTGCGGGCGACCCGGGGCCTGTCGAGCGGATAAGGACTGCGCCCGGACGTGGTCTCGAGCGGGGTCAGGTCCTTGTTCGGGCGCGTCGGTTGCCGCAAAATGCCGCCCCAGGTGGGCTGATGCTAACCCTCCTCCTCCTCGCGCTCGCCGCCGCCGGCGAGGACGAGCGCGCCCTCCCCGCGGGCACGGAGCTTTCCATCCGCCTCACGCAGCCGGTTGCGCACCATTCGGCCGGGGTGGGCGACGCGGTGGAGGCCGTGCTCGGCGCTCCCGTCCGCGTGGACGGCGCTCCCGTTGTCCCCGCGGGCTGGAAGGTCCGGGGAACGGTGAGGGCCGTCGGCAAGGTGGGCGCCAACGACCATCGTCCCGTGCTCGGGCTCCAGTTCGGGCAGCTCGTGGAGTTCGGGGGGCGGCCCGTGTTCCTGGGAGCAGCGACCCACGACGTGGGGATCTTCTTCTCCGCCCAGGAAAAGACGTTCACCCACCGCATCGATTCCCGGATCGACCTCGAGCGGGACAAGATTGCGGACGATCTGACCTTCGCGGGTGCGGTCGAGGTCCGCGCGCTCGTCGACCGGCCGCAGGTGCCCCGCTCGGGCCTGAACGCCGCCGGCGACCGCGTCGAGACGGACGGGGCGGTGATCGCTCTCGTCCTGCGCTGAAGCCAGCGGCGGAGACCATGACGGCGCCTTCGTCGTGGGACGCGAGCTGATGGCGTCGCGGAGATTCGCGAAGGTCGAGGAGCTGTACCACGCGACGCTCGGTCGCCCGCCAGGCGAGCGCAACGCTTTCCTGGAGCAGGCGTGTGGCGAGGACGAGGATCTGCTTCGCGAGGTGAAGTCGCTGCTCGGCTACGAAGCCGAGGCGGAGCGGCTTCTCGAGCGGCCGGTTTCGGAGGCGGTGACCCGGAAGCTCGCGCTCCTGCCGGGGGCTCGCCTCGGCCCGTACGAGGTCGTCGACCGGATCGGCTCCGGGGGGATGGGCGAAGTCTACCGGGCTCGCGACACGCGCCTCGGCCGCGAGGTCGCGATCAAGGTCCTCCTCGAGGCGGCCGCGGGCGACGCCGCGCGGCTCCGCCGCTTCGAACGAGAGGCCCGGTCCGCGGCGGCCCTCAACCACCCGAACATCGGCACCATCTACGAGGTCGGCGACCACGACGGCACGCGCTTCATCGCGATGGAGCTGATCGAGGGCCAGACCCTCGAGGACCGGCTCGAGGCGGGTCGCCTCTCCGTGAAGGAGCTGCTCGCTCTCGCCACGCAGATCGCCCGCGGCCTCGCCAAGGCGCACGCGTCGGGCATCGTGCACCGGGACCTCAAGCCCGGGAACCTGATGGTCACGAGCGACGGCCTCGTGAAGATCCTGGACTTCGGGCTCGCCCGGCAGACGACTCCCGCCGCCGACGTCGCGAGCGGGATCACTCGGGAAGGAATGGTCCTGGGCACCGTCCAGTACATGTCGCCCGAGCAGGCGGCGGCTCGCCCGCACGACTACCGCTCGGACCAGTTCTCCTTCGGAGCGATCCTCTACGAAATGGCGACGGGGAAACGGGCGTTCGAGCGCGATACCGCGCCACAGACGCTCGCGGCCATCCTCGAGGACGATCCCGAGCCCCTGAGGACGCTCAACGCCGAGATTCCCGCCCGCCTTTCGGCGATCGTGGAGCGCTGTCTGGCAAAGGACCCGGTCGATCGCTACGACTCCACAGCGGACCTCGTCAGGGAGCTGGCACTCGTCTCCGAGACGGCGCTTCCCGTCCCGGTCGGCGGCCCGAGGCGGCGGTGGGCGGCGACCGGACTTGCGCTCGTCGCGCTGCTTGCGGCCTTCGCAGTCTACCGGCACCCCTCTCGTCCTGAAGTCCCGGCGGGTCGCGAGCTGCCGCTGGAAGCGGTTCCGTTCACCAGCTACGCGGGGCGCGAGGCGGAGCCCACATTCTCTCCGGACGGATCGCTGGTGGCGTTCACGTGGGACGGCGAGAGCCAGGACAACTACGACATCTACGTCAAGGCGATCGGGGCGGAGCAGCCGCTCCGGCTGACCACCGATCCCGCGCGGGACGGGAGCCCCGCGTGGTCGCCTGACGGCACCCGGATCGCCTTCATCCGCGACGCGCCGGGCGGAGGCTCGGAAGTGCGCCTCATCCCTCCCACCGGAGGACCCGAGCGGCGGCTCGGAGAGGTGCAGGGCCTCGCTCATCAGGGGCTCACCTGGTCGCCCGACGGCCGCTTCCTGGCCGTCGTGGATCGATCCTCGCCTGGAGATCGGCTTGGGATCTTCCTGCTGGACGCCGCGAGCGGCGTGAAGCGGCGGCTCACGTCGTCTTCCACCAACTCCGACATCCTCCCATCGCTCTCGCCCGACGGTCGGACCGTCGCCTTCAACCGGACGCTCCTCGGCCGTGGTCCTTTCGTGCACGTCGCTCCCGTGGCCGGGGGCGAGCCGAGGGAGCTCGCGCCGACCCGCTTCCCGAGGGGTCGACTGGCCTGGATTCCCGGCGGAAGGGAGATCCTCTTCGCCGCGGTGCCTGCCGCAGGCGACGGAGGTCCACCAAAGCCGTCGTCGGCGGGAAGGGCCGCCGCCTCCCTGTGGAGAGTCCCTGCCGACGGCGGGCAGGCCCGTCCCCTGGCCGGGAGCGAGGGCGCCGTGGACGTGGCCGTCTCGGGGGACGGACATCGCCTCGTCTATTCGCAGGAGACGATGGACCTGGACATCTGGCGGCTCGATCTGCGGCGTCGGGGATCGCCAGGAGAAGCGCAGACCCGGCTCATCGCGTCCACCAAGGACGATGCGAATCCCCAGTTCTCCCCCGATGGCCAGCGAGTGGCGTTCGCCTCGACCCGGAGCGGCAACTTCGAGATCTGGGTGGCCGACGGACAAGCTGGGCACCTCCTTCAGCTGACATCTTTCGGAAGGGACGGCTACGCGGGCAGCCCGCGCTGGTCCCCGGATGGCAAGGCGATCGCCTTCGACTTTTCCGCGGGCGATACCGACAACGTGGACGTCTACGTCATGAGCGCCTCGGGAGGCACACCGCGGCGGGTGACGACCTCTCCCGTAATCGACGCCACGCCGACCTGGTCGCGGGACGGTCGCTGGATCTACTTTGGTTCGAACCGGACCGGCCAGTGGCAGGTGTGGAAGGTCCCATCGAGCGGGGAGGAATCAGGCAGCGCCCGGCAGGTCACTCGCGGGGGCGGGTTCACGGCGATCGAGTCGACCGACGGGAAGTACGTCTACTTCACCAGGAGGTTGTCGGGCACGCCCGATCCGCAGAACTCCATCTGGAGGATGCCGGTCGAGGGCGGGACCGAGGAGGTCGTCATAGAGTCTTTCCGCTCGACGCCCGGCAGCTGGGACCTGACGGCCGAGGGGATCTACTTCGTCGACCAGAGGCCCTCCACCTCGGGCATGCAATGGGTCGTCAGGTTCTTGGCCTTTGGTCAGCGAAACGCGACCGAGGTGGCGCGACTCCGTCATCCTCCTTTTCTAGGTGGACCTGCCGTCAGCGTTTCGCCCGACGGCCGCTGGATGCTCTCCACCCAGAGCCAGGGAGAATCCGATCTGATGCTGGTCGAGGCCTTTCGCTGAAGCACCAGCGATATCCAGGACCAGGACGAGGCCGCCCGTCGGGCGCGTGGGGATCCGGAGGGAGGGGAGCGGCTTCAGGATCGTGGCGATTCCGACCGCCACGGTGAGGAGACCAGCGTAGACGAATAAGACGCCCGTGGCCTTCACTCGCGGAGCGAGATTCCCCAACGGCGCACCTCGGCCACCTCCAGCAGGCCGGCTTGGACTGCGGGATCCGCCTCTGCCAGCCGTCGGGCCTCTTGCGGCGTGGCCGCACACAGCACGAAGACCGCACCGGTGACCGCCTTGAGCGCCACTCTGCCGGAAGCGTTCAGGAGCGGCCCCGCGATCACGAGCGTGCCGTCCTCGAAGAGGCGGTCCACGTACCGGCCATGCCCCTCGAGCGCCGGGTGCCGGGCGGAAGGCGCTCCTCGGCTCCAGGCCGGGCCCCGGCGGAAGACCACGAGGAGATGAGCGCTGCTTTCCGCCTGCGGCGTGCCGCGCGAGGACCGCGCGCGCATCCTGACCGGAGCGCGGGTCGCCAGGGTCGCTGCGAGGAGAAGGGGATCCATCAGACACCTCCTCCGGGGACGGACCTGAGGATCACGCCTATCCCCATGAGCAGCCGTCCGGCGGTTCGGACCATTCGTTCCTCTCAGGAGGCCGGCCCGAGGAGCTTTGCCACCTTGTCCCCCATCCGGACGAAGCGCGTGAGCGTCGTCCGCGGCATGCGGCGGACCTGGTCGAACCAGCGCGTCATCATCTCGAAGAAGGCCAGGAGCTCGAGCAGTCGCTCCCGCGCGTGGGCGTCCAGTGATTTGGAACCTTCCGCCACGCACTCCCGGAG
>JBKPBQ010000388.1:0-10628 GCA_046726955.1 Acidobacteriota bacterium | reverse complement strand
CGACCCGGCCGCGGCCGAGAGAGCCGCGGCGATCGCCCCGCGCCTGAGCCTCCGCCTCGGCAGTTGCCGCGTCCGCGCCGCCGTGTCCTCCCTGCCCACGAGGCGCGTTCCCGAGCGCGACCAGGTGGACGCGGACGCGCTCCTCGCCGCGCTCGAGGCGCTTCCGGAGCGCGCGCGCAGCGTCGTCGTGGGCCTCACCTCGCGCGACATCGCGATTCCCATCTTCACGTTCGTGTTCGGCCGGGCCCGCCAGGGCGCCCAGGCGGCGCTCGTCTCGCTCGCCCGGCTCGACCCCGTCTTCTACGGCCTGCCCGGGGATGAGGACCTCCTGGCGCGGCGCGCCGCGGACGAGGTCGTGCACGAGCTCGGACACGCGGCGGGGCTCGCGCATTGCCGGGACGTGTCCTGCCTCATGAGCTTCGCGGGCTCCGTGGAGCGGGTGGACGGCCGAGGCTCGCGCTTCTGCGCGGAGTGCCGCGGCGCCCTGCCCACCTGGCTCCGCGGCCCGGAGCGGGTCGAGCTCGAGTAACGCTTGAAGCGACTTGCTCCGGGACGAGTCTTGAAGCCATCTCACAAATAACCGGCATCGGACTCAACCGGCAGTTTGAATAGGTCAACGCTGGGCGACTACTCAGCGTAGACAACGGCGAAGACGCCTCGCATGGGGCCGGTTCGCTTCAGTCTGGGGATGCTCTCGTCGGAAGGACAAGCTCGCCCCTACTCCGCGCGCAAGACGTTGACGGGGTCGAATCGTAAACCTCGAGAGGCGCTCGCGATCGTCGGCGAATGCCTCGGGGAGCGCCTTCACCGCGACATCGCGAATCAGCTTCGTATCGCGCGCGCGGTAGACCTCGCCCATGCCGCCCGCACCGAGCGGCCCGACGATTTCGTAGTGGCCCAAGCGCGTCCCGCTCGTCAGCGGCATGCGCCCGCGATTCTACTCCGGCACCTGGCGAGGGGACGGCGACACGAACGAGTCCGCGCGTCGTTATTCGGCGCTTTCCGCGTCCATTTGGCAGCTCGCGGGCAGCGACGGCTCGATGCTGTGGGCGCGAGCCGAGTGGCGCTTGCGGAGGCCTTCAGGCACGCTGCATAGCTGGGCGCCAGGTGCCTTGTTGCGGTCGATGAACGGGTACTTGGCCAGATAGTGGGAAAGGGCTCGGGGGCTGATGCCCATGAGCCTGGCGGCTTGTCGCTTGCCGCGCGACATCTCGAGCGCGCGGCGAATCGTCTCGCACTCGACCCATTCGACGTTCTCGTGCAGCCTCAAAGAAGGAATGCCCGTCGTCCGAGGGCTCACTGTCCGGTCGACCGTGACCGCATCACGAGTGATTGTCGCGTCCGTCGCCAACACGACGGCGCGCTCGATCGTGTTTTCGAGCTCACGCACGTTGCCCGGCCAGTGATACTCCTGGAGCGCCGAGACCACACCGTCCTCCAGCGAGTCGATCGACTTGCCGACCCGTGTCGCATGCTTGTCCGCAAAGTACTCCACGAGCATCGGAATGTCCTCGACGCGTTCGCGCAGCGGGGGCACGACGATCGGGATCACGTGCAGGCGATAGAACAGATCGTCCGGGAACCTTCCCTCGTCCACGAGCTGACGGAGGTCGCGGTTGGTCGCCGCGATCACACGAACGTCCACTGCCTCCGTCCTTTCCGCGCCGAGAGGCTCGATTTCGCGTTCCTGCAGGACGCGCAACAGCTTGGCCTGCAGTCCGACGCTCATCGTCGCGATCTCGTCGAGAAAGATGGACCCGCGGTGGGCCAGGGAGAACTTGCCTTTCTTAGTGCCGGTGGCGTTCGTAAACGCCCCTCGGACATGGCCGAAGAGCTCCGATTCGAGCAGCGTCTCTGGAATGGCCGCGCAGTTGACCTTGATGAACGGCATGTCCTGCTGCGCACTGCGACCGTGTACGGCGCGGGCAACCAGTTCCTTGCCGGTGCCGGTCTCGCCCGTGATCAACACCGTGCTGCGCGTGGCCGACACCAGCTCGACGCGACGCATGACGTCGGCGATGGCACGGCTGCGGCCCACGATGCCATACCGGTGAAAATCTTGGCCGACCAGCGACGGCGTGGGCGATCCGCTACGGCCATTCCTCGCAAGGTTCACAAGTCCTCCGCAATGGCCTCCTGCTCGTGAAATCCGGCAGACGCGAAGCAATACGGGAGTGCGGCCGGGAGGTTTCCGCTTCCGCCCTCGTCGCACGAGGTTTTGCGTGAGGGCGCACGCAAGCGGGGCTCGAATCCCTCCCGCAGCAGGGAAGGGCCCAACCAGGGTTGGGGGCCTAACGTACGCCGCCGCGTGTGAGCGAAACCGGCGGTCCCGGTCTTCGTCGCACTGTGAGCTGCCTCACGGTGGAGTTGCGCGTTTCCGCTCCGGAAATCCCTTACGCCCACCGTAACGCTGCGCGGGGGACGAGTGCCCACGAATGCTGGACCTCTGCCGCTCTCGCGCGTGGCAAGGCCGTTGCACTGTCGTGCGCCGAGCGCAGGCGCGGGCTCGAGCTCCCGCCGAGCGCGGGGGCCTGTGTCCATTGAGGTCGTACTCGATGGAAAGGGAGAATGCTGTGAAGAACTGCAACACAAGGGAGCACCAGACCACCCGGAGCATCCGACTCGTCTCGTGGGTCGTCGCTGTCGGCGTGAGTCTCACGGTCGCGCTGCCGCGAGCGGCTCGCGCCGACGATGACGACGGTGGAGCTGCCGGCACGCACGTCACATTCAACGAAGTCAAGCGGCTTCGGAACAATCGCGGCGTGTTTGACAGGAAGGGCCTTGTGCCGGAGGTGCGGATCACGTCGCCGCTCGATGGGGACGTCATCGCGCCCGGCGATTCGCGCATCGGTGCCGGCAATCCCAACGGTACCGGCTTCGCAATCGTTGCGGAGATCCGCACGCGCGACAACAACCATGTGACCGTAGACGAAGACGTCAACATCCGCCACGTCGAAGATCTCGGTGGCCTCAATCCCCAGTTCCCGGGCTTGTTCGTCTTCATCGACGCAGACCTGATCACGCCGGACGGAACGATCATTCCCGCCAACACCAATCTCGCCCCGCTCTTCAATATCGCGGGGACGGACGATACACCTGGCCCCGGCGTGACGATCTGGGCTGGTTGGCACGTGCTCGAGTCGATCGACGCGCAAAAAGTCGACGCCTTCAACCTCACTGTCGCGGTCGTCGACGATGACCGCCGGATCGCCTTCGACAGGGTGAGAGTAAAAGTCGATAAGTCCATAACGGATCGATTCGGAACGTCGGGCAACGGCTTGACGCAGAACCCAGGTGAGCCGAATCGCGTCGTCGGCGGCACTGCACCGATCGTCGAGATCATCGCCCCCCGCGAGCCGAGCGCCGTGACCTTTGGTGGAGCGCCGCCGAATGGATCGCTTCACTACATCCAGGTCAACGTCATCGACAAGGAAGGCGACGTGGTCGTCGACGAGCTCGGCGCCTCAGACGGCTTGCTCGATCCGAAGAACCCCAATCTGGCGGCCCAATTCGGCCGCATCGACGATGGCGCCGTGGGAGTTGGCAATCCAAACCGCAACGTTCCCGGTTTCGACTTCGAGTTCAGCGTCCCTTCCGGGGCGGCTGGCGGCAGTGCGAACGTGAACGTTGGCCGGCTCTTCAACATCGCCGGCAGCGAGGTCATTCTCCTCGAAGACGGCACGCCAGCGGTGCGCACCGTCCTCAACTGGGTGGTGGCGGCGCCGTTCGTGGGAAGCGCACTCAATGAGAATTTCGTTACCTTCAAGGCGACCGTGACGGATGCCAACGGCAATGTCGGCGTCGCCACGCGCACGTTCCAGCTCACCCACTCTGCGGCCAACGGCGAACAGTTGACGCCGCAGCCGTAAACAGCGATCAGGCAGACGTCGAGGGTCGGGGCGTGCCACGACAGCTGTCCGGCTCCCGAGCGCCCTCATGCCTTGCCAGAAGGCTGACTCCGGCAGAAGCGTGGTCCGGCCTCCACTGTGGGGAGGTCGGACCATGGCTGCGCGCGTGGAGCACCCGGCTCGTCATGCCCCGCCGCCCGGGATCGGAGATTCACCGGCCTGAAGTCCATCATCCTTCGTATGAGTGGTCGCCCGGCCGGACGAATGTCCGGCGCCCGGCCCGTCCGGGAGTGAGTACACTTGGGACGTGGCCGAGCGCCTCCCCGAACACGAGCGGCTCTCGAGGCAAGCCGCGTCCCTCCAGGAAGTGATCGAGTCGATCGGGGCCGAGCTCGACCTGCGCTCGCTCCTCTCGCGGATCGTGCGCCTCGCGTGCGAGCTCCTCGACGCCGAGGACGGGGCGATCGGCCTCTACGACGAATCCCGAAGAGTCATCCGCACCGAGGCCATCTACCGCATGCCCGAGGAGGAGCAGGGCGCGGAGATGGAGTCCGGGATCGGCCTCGCGGGCCAGGTGCTCCTCACCCGGTCGCCCCTCGTCCTCGAGCGATACGACATGCTGCCCCAGCCCATGCAGACGGAGCTGCCGGACAACCCGGTGGTGGGGGTGCCCCTCTTCTGGCGGGACCGGCTCGTCGGCGTCTTCGGCCTGGGAGCGCGTCCCCCGCGGCGCTTCGGCGCCGCCGAGGTGGAGACCCTCGCCCTCTTCGGCCGGTACGCCGCAATCGCCATCGAGAACGCGCGCCGCCGCGAGCGTGAAGCCCGGCGCATGGAGCGGCTCGCGACCCTGGCCCGCATCGGCCGCATCGTCACCGCGGGCCGCGAGCTCCGGGAGCTGCTCCAGGACACGGCCGACGCCATCCACGAGCTGCTGGCCTACGAAAACGTGTCCATCGGCCTGCTCGACCCCCAGGATCCCGAGACCCTCGTGATCGACACTTTCGGCGGGCATTTCCGGACGTCCGTGCTGGCCGCGCATCGACTTCCCCTGACGCGGGGGGTCATGGGCGCCGCCATGCGCGAGCGCCGGCCGCAGCTCGTCGACGACGTGACCGCCGATCCCCGCTACGTGCCGCCCCCGGCGGTCTCGGGGATTCGCGCGGAGCTGGCCGTGCCCATCCTCTTCGGCGAGGAGAGGTTGGGCGTCCTCAACGTGGAGAGCAGCTCCGCGTTCGACGAGGAGGACGCGACCGCTCTCGGCGTGGTGGCCGACCACCTCGCTGTCGCCATCCGCAACGCGCGCCTCCACGACCAGGCCCAGCGCCTCGCGGCGCTCGAGGAGAGGCAGCGTCTCGCTCGCGACCTCCACGACTCGGTCGTCCAGCTCCTCTTCAGCGCCACCCTCGTCGCCCAGTCGGTGGCGCCGGCGTTCCGTCGCGACGCGCGTGAGGGCGAGGGACAGGTCAGGCGCCTTCTCGAGCTGACACGGGCCGCGCTCCTCGAGATGCGCGCCCTCGTGAGCGGGCTCCGCCCGATCGCGCCCGCTCCCGAGATCGCTGCCTCCGACGATTCGCTCGGCGGCCTGTCGCGCCTCCGCAGCGAAGGCCTGGCCGCGGCCCTCAGCGCCTACGCGGAGGAGATCCGGCCCGAAGGCCTCGTCGTGGAGCTCCAGGGCGGCGCCTACGCGGCGCAGGCGCCGGAGCGCGAGGAGGTGCTCTACCGCATCGGCCAGGAGGCCCTCAACAACGTGGCCAAGCACGCCCGCGCCCGCTTCGTGCGCCTCACGGTGGGCTCGGGGGAGGACGGGGTGCGTCTGAGCGTGGCCGACGACGGCGTGGGGTTCGATCCGGGCGCGCTCGGCCGCTCGCTGTCCGGCTCGGGAGCGGGGCTCGGCCTCGCGAGCATGCAGGAACGCGCGGAGGCGCTGCACGGACGCCTGCGCGTGACCTCCGCTCCGGACGGCGGTACGCTCGTCGAGGTCCACCTGCCTCGGGAGGGTCCTTCGTGACGGGGCGCATCCGTGTGCTCATCGTCGACGACCACGCGATCGTGCGCGAGGGCTTACGCACGCTTCTCCGCGAGGAAGAGGACATCGAGGTCGTGGCGGAGGCCGCAGACGGGACGAGCGGGCTCGGTCTCGTCCTCACCCTGCGTCCCGATGTCGTGCTCCTCGACCTCGTGATGCCCGGCCTCGCGGGCGCGGCGGCGATCCGGAAGATCAAGGAGGCGGCGCGCGGCGTCGAGGTGCTCGTCCTCACGAGCTTCGCGGAGGAGGGCCAGGTCCAGCAGGCGATCGCGGCGGGCGCTCTGGGATACATCCTCAAGGACGTGCTGCGCGCGGACCTCGTCCAGGCCATCCGCAACGTCCGCGACGGCAAGCCGTGGCTGCACCCCGAGGCCCAGCGCCAGCTCATGAAAACCGCGGCCGCCCCCGCCGCCTCCACTCCCCTCGACTCCCTCACGCCTCGCGAGCGCGCGGTGCTCGCGCACGTGGGCCAGGGCCGCTCGAACCGCGACATCGCGGCCCGCCTCCGCATCTCCGAGGGCACGGTCAAGGGCTACGTGAGCGCCGTCCTCGCCAAGCTCGATCTCTGCGACCGGACGCAGGCCGCCCTCTACGCCGTGCGTCACGGGGTCGTCTCGCCCGACGCGGGCGCGGAAGACTGACGAGGCGATCCCGACTTTAGTCGTACCGAGTCCCACCGGCGTCGGGACCGGGATCCCTCGCGCGTCGAGATTCCTGCAAAAGCTCGTGCGACCGTGATGAATGAGGTAGGCCACGATCTTGAGTTTCCCCCCCGCACTTGCGAGACGCGAGCGGGTCGGCCTGAAAGACCTTCGCGATGAGACGCGCCCAAGTCGTGGAGGAGCGGCGCTTCTTGGCGGGCTCCTCTTCAACCTTGCCCGGCTCCTCCTCCGCGCGATCTCCGCGCACTCGATTGGCATAGTAGCCGTAGAAGAGCGTGCGATGCTTACCCGGGTCCGGAATGTGATCCGCATTCTCGCCGGCCATTCCAGCGGGTTCATCGTTTCGAAGTTCCGCCCGAGAGTCGGATTGTGCGTGAGCCCCTTGTAGATGACCGCCTGCTGGCCGTCGAGGTAGACGAGCCTCTGAAGAGACAAGGGATTTCTCGTCACATATCCGGCCAGGTTCTCGAGGGCCTGCGCCGCCGCCTTGGCCTGCTCCTCAGCTGGGACGACCCAGTCCAAGCTCCCATCGGGTGCCGCAAAGTACCCATCGGCGGTCACCCAGTTGAACATCGCGATCCGCCGCGAACGTCCCATGCTTCAACGCCGTGTCAGGCAGGCCGGAGCGACTCCAATGCCGCGATCGCCGCCCCGCGCGCGCCGGCCATGTCGAGGTCGGGAACGAGGCCGAGGTGCGCCAGCCCTTGCTGCTCGTCGCGGAGGATCGTGTGCTCGCGGACCTTGGCGAGGAACCAGTCACGGAAGGCGGGCGCGGCTTCCACGACGCCGCCGCCCAGGAAGTACGCCGTGGGGTCGGTGAACATCGCGGCCACGGTGAAGAGGCGGCCGAGCGCCATCGCCTGCTGCTCGAAGACCTTGAGCGCGAGCGGATCCTGCCGTTCGCCGTAGCCACGCACGAGCTTGGCCGCGCGCGAGAGGGGCTCGGCCGCGAGCGGGTGGCCGGGGAAGTGCTTCAGCCAGTACGGCAGCAGGTTCTTCTCGATGCCCGTGAGCGAGGCGACGCTCTCCACGTCGCCCTGGAAGCCGCAGTTGCACTGGGGCAGCGGCTGGTCGGGGGCGAGCAGCCCCTCCATCTGGATCGGGATGTGCCCGAGCTCGCCGGCCATGCCCGCGACACCCTGGACGATCCGTCCCGACTCGATGACGCCCCCGCCCAGGCCCGTGCCCACGATCGCCGAGATCGAGGACTGGGAGGACGCGTTCGCACCGAAGTGGCGGTGATGCGCATAGAGGGCCGCCGCGTTGCCGTCGTTGCTGTAGACGACGGGCAGGTCCAGCCGGGCCTCGAGGCCGCGGCGGAAATCGAACCCGCGCCAGCCCTCGTGCGAGAAGTTCGTCGAGCCCTTCGAGGAGATGACGCCGGTGCCGCTCGCGGGGCCGGGGGAGTCGAGGCCCACGGCCCGCACCTTCGCCCGCGGGACGCCGGTGCGCGCGAGGATGCCGTCGAAGGCTTCCTGGAGCGCCTGGATCGCGACATCCGGCCCCTCCTGGACGCGGCTGGGCGTCTCGACCATCTGATCGACGAGGAACCCTCCGGTCGGCGTGAGGACGGTCGCGTTGTTCTTGTTGCCGCCGTTGTCGAGGCCGACGACGAACCATTCGCCAGAGGTGGGCATTGGAACCGGCATTCTACCTGGCAATCGCCCCGAGGGTGCTCGGCGGCCGGGCCCAGCCGGAGGTCTCCTTCCGGATGGCTTCGGCCACGCTCGCGACGGCCTGGCGCACCTCGGCCGAGAGACCGTGCGTCCCCGGCTCGAAGGATCGGCCGACGACGGCGTAGACGATCGTGACCGGGGGCAGCTCTCCGAGGGCCCGGGCCGTCTCGACGGCCTCCGCGACGCCCCACGCATGCGTCGAGTCCCGCAGGATCGAAGCGGGCAGAGGCTCGCGATGGGCCTCGACGCGGCGCACCGTGCCCGGCTCACCGCCGCACGCGGCGTCCACCACCACCACACGCTCGGCGCCGCGCCACGCCTCGAGGAGGTTGTCGGCGCGCGCGGCCTGCTCGAGGACGAGGACGCCGGGAGGCGGGCACTGCCGGAGGAGACGGGCCAGCTCGAGCCCCGCGGCGTCGTCCCCGCGGTCACGGTTGCCGACGCCGATGACGAGCGTGCCGGTCGTGCTCACGGCTCCCGGGTAAGCCTCAGGAAGTGCGTGGCGCAGGAGATGCAGGGGTCGTAGTTCCGGACGGCCTGCTCGCAGCGCCGCAGCAGCTCCGCGTCGGGCAGGTGCAGGCTCTCGGGGACGAGCCGCCACAGGTCCGACTCGATCGTCTTCTGGTTCTGGGACGTCGGGGGAACGATCCGGGCCTCGCGGATGAGCCCTGCGTCGTCGAGCACGTAGCGGTGATAGAGGATGCCCCGCGGCGCTTCAGTGCACGCGCATCCCGTGCCGGCGCGAGGAGCCACGGCGACCGCGGCGGGTTCGGGAGGCGTGTAGCCGTCGACGAGCCGCAGCGCCTCCTCGCAAGCGACCACGGTCTCGACCGACCGCACGACGATGCTCCGGAAGGGATTGCGGCAGCAGGAGCCGAGGCCCGCCTTTCGCGCGGCCTCGCGGGCGAGCGGTGTGAGGTGATCGTAGTTGAGGTTGTAGCGGGCGAGAGGGCCGACCTGGTACCCGCCGCGGCCGCGCCTCACGGAGTGGAGAGCGTTCGAGTGGGGCACCTGCTCCTCGACGAAGTGCCTCTCGTACTCGGCGACGGGGACGTCGAGGCCCTGGCTCGAGACGAGCCGGCCGTCGGTGATCGGGTACTCGGAGGTGTGGCGCAGCGCGACGAACTCGTAGTCGGCCTCGAAGTCGGGGAAGTCGAAGCCGGCGACCCACCGGACGGTCTCGAGGGCGGCGTCGAGCGACCAGAGAAGGTCGTCCCGCAGGGCCAGGAGCTCCGCACGCGCGGGAGCGCGGTAGAAGCCGCCGACCCTGACGTTCACGGGGTGGATCTCGCGGCCGCCAACGACCGTCATGAGCCGGTTGCCCGTCTTCTTCAGGCGCAGTCCTCGGCGCACGATGTCGGGATGGTCGGCCGCCATGTGGACGCCGCTCTCGTAGCCCAGGAAGTCGGGGGCGTGGAGCATGTAGACGTGGAGCGCGTGGCTCTCGATCCACTCGCCGCAGTAGAGCAGGCGTCGGACGTCGCGGATCGCAGGGGGTACCTCGATCCCCCAGGCCGACTCGATGGCCTGGACGGCGCTCATCTGGTAGGCCACGGGGCAGATCCCGCAGATGCGCGCGGTGATGTCGGGCGCCTCGTCCGCTCGCCGGCCGCGCAGGAACGCTTCGAAGAGCCGCGGCGGCTCGTAGATCTCGAGCTTCACGTCGGAGAGTCGCCCCCCCGCGAGCTTCACGCGCAGCGCACCCTCGCCTTCCACGCGCGCGAGCGTCTCGACGACGAGCGTGCGCTTCCTACCGGCGCTCATGGCTCTCGCTCGCCGCGCGGAAGGCGGGGGCTTGCGCGTTGAACGTACGGAAGGCGCGGACGACGTCGTCCCCGGCGACACCCAGCGCCTCCCAGCCGCGACGGAGGGCGTCGGTGTTGGGGGACTCCATCGGCCCGAAGCAGCCGTAGCAGCCGCGGAGGTACGAGGGACAGAGCGCGCCGCAACCGGCCTGGGTCACGGGGCCGAGACAGGGAGTTCCGCGGGCCACGGTTACGCAGACCGTTCCTCGCGCCTTGCACTCGGCGCAGACGCTGCCCGTCGCCAGGTTGGGCCGGCGGCCGGCGAGGAGCGCCGAGATCGTCTCCAGGAGCTGGCTCTTCGAGATCGGGCAGCCCCGCAGCTCGAGGTCCACGCGCACGTGCTGGGCGATGGGGGTCGAGGTGTCGAGGGCGTTGACGTACTCGGGCGTCGGGTAGACGGCCGCCACCATGTCCCGGAAGTCGCGTCCGTTGCGCAGGGCCTGGATGCCGCCGGCGGTCGCGCACGCCCCGATCGTGACGAGGAAGCGCGACTGCTTGCGCACCTCGCGGATCCTCTCGGCGTCGTGGGCCGTCGTGATCGAGCCCTCGACGAGCGCGAGGTCGTAGGGTCCCTTGGCCATCGCGCGCGAGGCCTCGGGGAAGTTGGCGAT
>JBKPBQ010000387.1:0-5829 GCA_046726955.1 Acidobacteriota bacterium | reverse complement strand
GGCCTACGCGTCGGGTCTCCTGCGCTTCCTGAGGGCGGTAGACGAGGGAAAGACGTCCGTCACGTTCTGACGTCTTCCTGCACCGGCGAGGCCGCGGGGGCGAAGGCGGGATCGCGGATCGTCTCCGCGATCGACAGGCCGACGCCGAGCGCGAGGAGCACGGCCAGGATCGTCGCCGCAACCCGTCGCTTCGCGTCGAGGGCGCGCCACGACGCGACGAGTCCGCGGTCGAGCGTCTGCGCGGTGAGCAGGAACAGGACGGGCAGGACGCTCATCCGGAAGCGCGGCGAGGCGAAGGCCACCACGTGGAGCGCGAGCGTGAAGAGCAGGAAGCCGACGAGGATAACGCTCGCGCGGTTGGCGCGGAGCGCACCAAGCGCAGGGATGGCGAGCACGAGCAGGGTCAGGTACGGGATCACGGTCAGGGCCGCGACCAGCCGGTTCGTCGCCAGGCTCAGCCGCTTGTAGGCCCGGCGTTCCAGGTGCACGACGATCTGGTCGTTGACGGCCCAGAAGGCGCGGCTCTCCGCGACGAGCTTCTCGAAGATCCAGAGCGGCTGGCGGTCGAGGATCGCCTGTAGCGCCTCCTGCCGGTCGTGGCGCTCCTGCGCGATGGGCCCGCCCTCGGTCGCGTGGTGCTCGCGGTAGACCTCGTCCCAGGGCCGCAGCGTGTTGCCGAGCCAGAGGTTGAAGCTGCCGCGCGTGGCCACCGGGACGAACGCTCCCGTGACGGCGTTGTTCCGCGCGGTCCAGGGTGCGATCACGGCGGCGCCGGCGAGGAGGAAGGCGCCGGCCCGCCGCCGGCCGGACTCGCCGCCGCGCAGGAGCCACCACGCCGCGAGCGGCATGAAGAAGAGGACGGTCTCGCGGGTGAGAACGGCAAGGCCCCAGAGGAGGCCCGCCGCCGCAGCCGCGCGAGCGCTCCCGTCCTCGCTCGCGAGCAGCCGCTCGAAAGCCCACCAGAGAAGGGTGACGAACACGATCTCGGACCAGAAGTGCGCGCAGTACCAGACGAGCTCGGGGTAGAGGGCGGCGGCCACGCCGGCGTAGAGCCCGGCACGCGCGCCCAGCCATCGCGCGCCGAGAAAGAAGAGGACCGGGGCGAGGAGGGCGCCGACGAGGGCCTGCGCCCACTTCACGGCCTCGAGGCCGCCGAAGGCGGCGCTCAGGACCCCGACCAGGTACGGATAGAGCGGCGGGTGAAACACCTGCCGGAAGCCGAGCGGCGAAAAACCCGCCCTGGCCACATCCTGCCCGAGGGCGATCCAGACCGGCTCGTCGTCCACGCGCCGCGAGGGCGGCTCGAGGGCTACGAACAACGCCCGCGCGGCGAACGCCACCGCGAACAGCACGGCCGCCGTCCGGATGCCCTGGCGCATCGGCCGCCGATTCTCGCCGTATTGGCGGCGGCGCATCAAGGCCGCGGGGTCGAGGATGATACGATCGGGAGTTCCCGAGGGTCCGGTTTTTCGCCTCGGACGAGGAGCGCCCGCGTTGGAGTGGTTGAAGGACGTCGTCACCGAGTTCTTCCGGACGGTCTACAACGTCCCCGAGCTGATCCGCCTGGGCGGTCTCGTCGGTCTCGTCGTCGTCGTCTTCGCGGAGACGGGCCTCATGGTCGGCTTCTTCCTCCCCGGCGACTCGCTCCTCGTCACTGCCGGCCTCTTCGCGGCCAAGGGCGACCTCGACATCGTGTGGATGAACGTCGCCCTCGTCGCCGCGGCCATCGTCGGCGACGCCACCGGCTACTGGATCGGCTACCGGGCCGGCAAGGCGCTCTACAGCCGCCCGAACTCCTTCTTCTTCCGGCGCGACCACCTGATCAAGACGCACGAGTTCTACGAGCGCCACGGCGGCAAGACGATCGTGATCGCGCGCTTCATGCCCATCTTGCGGACGTTCGCGCCGGTGGTGGCGGGGGCGGCGGAGATGACGTACCGCCGCTTCGCGGTCTACAACATCGCGGGCGGCGTCGGCTGGGTGCTGAGCATGACCCTGACCGGCTACTTCCTCGGTCGCGCCGTGCCCGACCTCGAGAAGCACATCCACATCGTGGTGGCGGTGGTGATCTTCCTGTCGCTGCTGCCCGCGCTCATCGCCTGGGCGCGCGCGAGGATGCAGGCCCGGACCGCGCCGGCGGTCCCGAGCGAGTGACGAGCATGCATGGCTCCTCCTCGCGCCGTCTCTGGCTCCAATCCGCGGCCGTCGGGCTCGGAAACCTGTTTCTTCCCCGCGCCTTCCGGACACAAGTGACGCACGCCGACGATCGTCAGGACTCCGGAGAGGTCGGGACGAACTGGGCGGGAAACGTCGCCTATTCGGGAACGCGGCTCTACCGTCCCGCAACGATTGCGGAGGTGCAGCGCGTCGTCCGCGAGAACGACCACGTGAAAGCGCTGGGCGGCCGGCACTCGTTCAGCACGATCGCCGACACGCGGGGAGCGATGGTCTCGCTCGAGCGGTTCGACACCGTCTCGGACGTCGACCGCGCGGCGGGCACGGTGGAGGTGGGCGCGGGCGTCAAGTACGCCCAGCTCTGCCCGGAGCTGCTGCGCCAGGGCTTTGCCGTGGCGAACCTCGCCTCCCTGCCCCACATCGCAGTGGTCGGCGCCTGCTCCACCGCCACGCACGGCAGCGGCACGGGGAACCTCGCCACGCAGGTCGTCGGCCTCGAGCTCGTGGACGGCCGGGGCGAGGTGGTGAGGCTGTCCGCCTCCGCCAACGGCGACTCCTTCCCGGGCGCGGTGGTCGGGCTCGGAGCGATCGGGCTGGTCACGAAGGTCACGCTGCGCGTCGTGCCCGCCTTCGACGTGCGCCAGTGGGTTTGGGAGAACATGCCTCTCGCGGCGTTCGGCGACCACTTCGACGAGATCATGCGCGCCGGGTACAGCGTCTCGGCCTTCACCACCTGGCGCGACGACCGCGTGTCGGAGGTGTGGGTCAAGCGCCGGGCCGACGCCGGCGACTGGAACCCGGGCCGTCGATGGTTCGAAGCGTCGCCCGCACCTCGCGACCGACATCCGATCGTGGCCATGGATCCCGCCGCGTGCACGGCGCAGATGGGCAAGCCCGGTCCGGCGTGGGAGCGCCTGCCCCACTTCCGTCCCGACTTCCCTCCCTCGTCCCGGGGCCGGGAGAGGCACAGCGAGTACTTCCTGCGGCGCGCCGACGCGGTGCCGGCGATACGGGCCGTCTACGGAGTCGGCCCGAAAATCGCGCGCGCCCTGCAGATCTCCGAGATCCGCACCGTTGCCGAGGACTCGCTGTGGATGAGCACAGCCCACGGCCGCGACACCGTCGCGCTGCACTTCACGTGGACGGACAACGATGCGGACGTCCTCGCGGCCATGCCGGTCGTGGAGGCCGCGATCGAGCGGTTCTCCCCGCGCCCGCACTGGGGAAAGATGCACGCGCGGACGCCCGCGCAGGTCGCCGCCCAGTACGAACGGATCGGCGACTTCCGCGACCTCTGCCGCAAGCACGACGCGGACGGCAAGTTCCGGAACGACTACCTGCAGCGGTTCGTCTTCGCGGGCTGACCGGCGGGCGGCGAGCCTAACGCAGGCGGAGGCCCTTCTCGAGCTTCACGCGGTGGCGCGAGCCCTGGTCGAAGACGACTTCCTTGCCCCGCGTCACGAGAACGCCGCCCGTTCCCGCCGCCCCGCCGATCAGGACCCCCTTCAGCGCTCCCGACCCGCCGCCGGCGATGCCGCCGATGATGGCGCCCGCGCCCGCCGCCCCGCCGATGATCTTGGCGTCCCGGCCATGATCGTCCTTGGCGACCTGGTCCACGGAGGTGGTGTCGATCGTATAGGTCCGGCCGTTCACCACGATCTTGTCGAACTCCACGTGCAGCTCGGCTTTCCCGCTCACCTTGCCCGAGCGCTTGGCCGAGACCACGTGGCCCTTGACCTCGCTGTCCCGGGGCAGGCGCACCTCGTCACCGACCTTCACTTCCTCGCCGAGCAGGGCCGTCACCTCGTCGCCCGCGCGGGCCGTGGCCGAGGACACGCTCGACTTGAAGACGAGGGTGAGCGTCGTCCCCGAGGGCACGACAATCGGCTCGGGAGTGGGCTCGGGCGTCGGCTCGCGCTCCGGCTCGGCGGCCGGTGCGGACGCGGACCGCTCTGCGGTCTGCCCCGCCGCCTTCCCCCCGTGCTCTCCGGCTTTCCCGGCGGGAGCGCCGGCCTTCTCCGCGGGGCCTTGCGCGTCCCGCGGTGTCGAGTCCTGACATCCGATCGCCAGCAGGACCGGGATGACTGCGACGACAAAGTTCTTCATGGCCATGCTCCTCGACTTCCTACGAGGCCAGTGTGGAGGAGCGCACGGCGCGGGGCAAGGAGGATCGTGACGGAGATCACTCCTCAGTAGAACGCCGTCCTCCGCACCGGCTGGAAGAGCGCCTTGCGATGGGCGCAGGCAGGGTCGGCGACGCAGCGGCCGCACTCCGGCTCCGACGTTTCGGGGCAGCGGGTGCGCATCTCGAAGAGGAAGCGGTCGCAGACGGCCATCGTCCGCCCGCTCCGTCGTTGCAGCTCACCCACCGCCCGGAAGGCAGAGCCCCTCACCGCCCGCTCCTCGTCTGCCGAGACCGCCCGCCGCTCCTCGAGGCGGCGGCGCAGCGGCTCGTCCTCCACCGCGACGAGGCCGAGGCGCAGACAGGCCCGCTGCACGTGGTAGTCCACGATCGGCGGCAGGTCGTCGTCGCCCTCGATCGGCAGCCAGCGCTCGGGGCGCTCGCGCAGGATCATGGCGAGGAGCGCCGACTTCTTGCGCAGCGGGTCTTCCTTGTACCCGCCCACGTGGTCGAGCTGCGTCAGGAGCGACAGCAGGGGATGACGGCTCGACGCCGCTCGCGCCACCACGACGGCGGGAGTCAAACCGAGCTCTCGCATGTCCCGCCCGTACGCTCGTGCCGCAGGCAGGCGAAGGTCGGCGGCGGGCATCGAGCGTCCGCCCGCGTCGGACGCGAGTCGCCGGAGGAGCTCGTGCTTGTCGAGCGACTGCTGACCGGCGGGCGTGAGCCCGTCGGGCGCATCGCTGAGCCAGCGGCGGTAGGCCGCCCAGAGATAGTCGCTGCCCTTCCGCGGCCGGCCGCCCAGAGGCGCTACGAACGGTCGCGCGTAGCCTCCGTCGTCGGCGGCCTCCCAGAACCCGAACTGCTGGAGGGTGGAGGCGAAGAAGAAGTCGAGGGCCCGCGGATCGCGGGACTCCGGGAAGTCTTCCCCGACGAAGTCGAACGGCCCCGCTTCGCCCATCGCGGCGAGGAGCCGGGCCACCTGCGCGAGCCGTTCCTCGTCGACCCGGACGCGCGGGTCCTCGGGCTCGGGAGAGAGCGGATCCGGCGAAAGCAGGGCCGTGGGGCCGACGGCGGTGACCATCTCCGCCGCCGCGCGCACCGCGTTCTCGGCGGCCCGCACCGGGTGCTCGCCGAGCCCGAGGCGCGCGAGCACTGTCCCGCAGAACGTGTCGCCCGCGCCCGTCGGATCCAGCTCGCGCACGGCGACGCCGGGCACGTCCGTGGCGTGGCCGCCCTGGACGACGCGTGCCCCGCTCTTGCCGCGCGTGACGAAAAGGAGACGACCGGCCTCCGTGCGCGCCGCGTCCAGGGTGCCGAAGAGGGAGTTCGCCTCTTCCTCGTTGCAGAAGAAGACGTCGGCGAGGCTCAGGACCTCCCGAACGCGCCGGGGATCGCTCTCGACCGCGCGACTGTAAGTGCCCGCCGCGGTCCGACACCCGCGCGCGCGAAGGGCCGTCAGGAAGTCGACCTGCCGCCGAGGCTCGAAGAACGGCACGCAGTACGACCACACCGCCAGCTCACCCTCGGGG
>JBKPBQ010000386.1:0-6147 GCA_046726955.1 Acidobacteriota bacterium | reverse complement strand
CTGGAAGCCCGCGCGCTCGCCGACCTCGCCCGCCAGGACGCCGCCGACCTCGACCGGATCCAGGGCATCGCGCGGGACCGCGCCGCGCTGGGCGGAGCGCCCGCAGTGGAGGTCGACCGGACCGCGGTCGCGGTGCTCGAGGCCCGTCGCGAGGTGCGCCGCCGCGAAGCCGCGCTCCGCATCGCGCGAGCCACGCTCGCCGCGAGCCTCGGCCGCTCGGGCCCGGACGCCGATGTCGACGTGGAGGGCGACCTCGCCGTGCCCAGCGCGGGGGCGCCGCCCGACCTCGAGGCGCTCGTCACGATGGCCGCCGAGGCGCGACCGGATGTTCTCGCGCGGAGGCGGGCGGTCGAGCGGGCGGCCGCGGACCTGCGTCTCGCGCACCGCACGGCCTGGCCGGCCCTAGCGACGCGCGGCACGTACAGCCGCCAGTACCAGGAATCGCTCGGGTTTCCCGACGCCTCGTCCTGGGGCGTCGGCATCGACCTCGCGCTTCCCGTCTTCGACCGCAACCAGGGCGGGGTGAGCCGGGCCGCCTCCGTCCAGGCGCAGCGCGAGCTGGAGCTGCGCGCCGCCCTCATCGCCGTGCGCTCCGAGCTCCAGCAGGCGCTCTCGGAGTACAGCGTCGCCCGGGAGGCCGTGCTCGCCGAGGACCCCGCCCAGCTCGAGGCCGCCGGACGCGTGCGCGAGCGGATGCAGAAGGCGTACGAGCTCGGAGGCCGGCCGCTCCTCGAGGTGCTGGACGCACAGCGCGTCCTTCGCGAGGCCGCCCGGCAGTCCGCGAGCGGCCGCGCCGCGTTGCTGCGCGCGATCTACCGACTGAACGCGGCCGTGGGGAAGGAGGTGGTGCCTTGACGCGTTCCGCCTCGATGGCGGGGCTCGCCCTCGGCGCCGCGCTCCTCGCGGGCTGCGGGCAGAAGGACGACCCCAGGACGAAGCCCAAGGAGGCGGTGCGCGTGGAGGGGTCGGGGACGCTCTCCGTCGAGCCCGACTCGGTGTTCGGCCGGAAGCTCGACGTGGTGGCTCTCCAAAACGAGCGCGTCTCCATCCCCGCCTTCACCGTCACGGGCTCTGTCGCGGCCCAGCTCCGCCCGGGCGACGGTGAGCGCGAGGATCGTTGGCAGTTCGCAACCCTGGAGCTGCAGTCGGCGTGGGCCGACTGGCGGCGCACGCGGGGGGAGATCGCGTTCGGCGAGCGCCAGCTCCAGGCCAGCCGCGAGCTCGCGGAGAGCCGCACGAAGGCGCAGACGGCGGCGATCGAACGGCTCCGCAAGCTCGTCGAGCTCGGCACCGACTCGCAGAAGGACCTCGCCCTCGAGGAGGCCAGCCTCGCCCAGGCGCGCCTCGAGGGACAGAAAGAGGTCTACGCGGCGCAGGCTGCGCTCGCCGCGTCGACGCGCAACGCCGCCGGCCTCGAGCGTCAGCTCCTGCAAGGAGGCATCGACCCGAAGCTCCTGGGCAGCGCACCGGAGGGCGCGAGCATCGTCTCCGCAGAGGTGCCCGAGGCGCGGGTGGGCCAGGTGAAGGTGGGGGAGGCGTGCCTAGCCCGCTTCTACGCCCTCCCCGACGCCGAGTTCCGGGGAAAGGTCCGGAGCGTCGCCCCCGCCGTGTCCCGGGAGCGGCGGACCGTGCCCGTCCTCTTCGAGCTGCGCGACGACGAGGGGCGGCTCCGTCCCGGCATGTTCGCGGACATTGGGCTCGGGGCCGAGGAGCGGGAGTCGCTCCTCGTTCCCGCGGACGCGGTGCTGCACGTCGACCGAGCCGACTACGTCCTCGTCGGGGGCGAGCGGGGAGTCTTCCGGGTGACGGCGGTCCGGGTGGGGGAGTCGTACCAGGGCCGCTTGCAGGTCGTCGAGGGTGTGAGGGCGGGCGACCGCGTCGTCACCACGGGGGCGATCCTGCTCAAGCCCTACGTGGCGAGCGCCCTCTCTCGCTGAACGGAAGAACGTGCTGCGCGATCTGATCCAGGGGGCGCTCCGGCAGCGCTGGCTGGTCCTCGTCCTCACGGGGGCCGTCGTCGCGCTCGGGATCTGGGCCTTCGAGCGCCAGACTATCGAGGCCTATCCCGACATCTCGGCGCAGATGGTGCAGGTCATCACGACCTTCCCGGGCCGGGCGCCGGAGGAGGTGGAGCGCCAGGTCACGATCCCCGTCGAGCTCGCGATGGGGAACGTCCCCGACGTGGACGTGATCCGCTCGCGGACGATCTTCGGCCTCTCCGTAGTCCAGATGGTCTTCGAGGAGGGCACCGACGGCTACTGGGCGCGCCAGCGCGTGCAGGAGAAGCTCGCCGGCCTCACGCTTCCTGCGGGGGCAGAGCCCGAGCTGGGGCCGCTCGCCACGGCCTACGGCGAGATCTTCCGCTACGAGCTGCTCGCGGGCGAGAAGGCCGATCCCGTCGAGCTGCGCGTCCTCAACGACTGGGTGGTCATCCCGCGGCTCCTTCGCGCCCGGGGGGTCGCCGACGTGTCGAACTTCGGGGGACGGGCCCGCGTCTACGCGATCACGCTCGATCCCGCCCAGCTCCAGAGATACGGGCTCTCGCTGGGCGACGTCGTGAGCGCCGTGCAGTCCAACAACGCCAGCGCCGGGGGGAGCGTCGTCACCCGGGGCGCCATGTCCTTCGTGGTGCGTGGCAAGGGCGCGCTCGAGACGATCCCCGAGATCGGCTCCGTCTTCTTGAAGTCCGTGGGCGGGACGCCGGTCTACGTGCGGGACGTTGCGGAGGTCGGGATCGACTCCGCCGTCCCCTCCGGGATCTTCGGGAAGGACCGACGCGACGGCGGCGTCGAAGGCATCGTCCTCATGCGGAAGGGAGAGAACCCTTCCCTCGTCCTGGACGAGGTCCAGGCGGCCGTGGCGGAGCTGAACGAAACCGCCCTTCCGCCGGGCGTGCGCGTCGAGCCCTTCTACGACCGCAGCCACCTCATCGCCGCGACGCTCCACACCGTCTCCCACAGCGTGCTGCTCGGGATCGGCCTCGTGGTCGCGGTGCTGTTCTTCTTCCTGGGACGGCCCCTCATGGCCGGGCTCGTCGCCCTCACGATACCGTTCGCGCTGCTCTTCGCCCTCGTCTGCATGTACGCGGCGCGGATTCCGATCGGGCTGCTCTCCGTCGGCGCCATCGACTTCGGCATCATCGTGGACGGCGCCGTCATCATGGCGGACAGCATCGCTCACCGGCTGGGCACCGTCGCCCGGGACAACGGCGCCCGCCGGAGCGTCTTCCGGACCGTCCTCGCCGCGGCCCTCGAGGTGGAGCGGCCGATCTTCTTCTCGGTGCTCATGATCGTCGCGGCCTACGTGCCGCTCCTGACGCTCACCAGCATCGAGGGGCTGCTGTTCCGGCCGATGGCGCTAACGGTGGTGTTCGCGCTCGCCGGCGCCCTCTTCTTCGCGCTCTTCGCGGTGCCGGTCCTCTCGCTCACCCTGTTCGCCCGCGGGTACACGGAGTGGACGAACCCCCTCCTGCGAAGGCTGCAGCCTGCTTACGGCGCCCGCCTTCGGGCGCTCCTGGCCCGGCGCCTCCAGGTCGTCGGGGGTCTCGTCGCTCTGCTGCTCGTGGTGTTCCTGTTCGTGGTGCCCCGGCTCGGCATGGAGTTCCTGCCCTACATGGACGAGGGCGTCATCTGGGTGCGCGCGAACTTTCCCGAGGGCACCGCCCTCGAGCGGACGGCCGCCTTCGGCCGCCGCATCCGCGAGATTGCCCTCGGGTTCGAAGACATCGCGTTCGTCTCGGCGCAGTCCGGCCGAAACGACAGCGGCACCGACCCGTTTCCGCCCAGCCGCATGGAGCTGATGATCAACCCGAAGCCGCGCGACGAGTGGCGCCGCTTCCGCACCAAGCCGGAGCTTCTAACCGCGCTGGGCGCGCGCCTGCGCGAGGAGTTCCCGACCACAAGGTTCAACTTCACGCAGCCGATCATCGACAGCGTGACCGAGGACACGAATGGGACCTCGGCCAACGTGGCGGTGGAGTTCTCGGGACCGGACCCCGACACGCTCAAGGACCTGGCCGGCCGCGCGGTGGGCCTTCTGACGCGCGTCCCCGGGGCGGTCGACGTGAGCGTCGAGCAGGAAGGTCCGCAGCCCCAGCTCGTGATCAGCCCCGACCGCGCGCTGTGCGCGCGCTACGACGTGAAGATCGACGAGGTCAACCGCCTCATCAACACCGCCCTCGGGGGCGAGCCGGTGGGGACGATCTACGAGGGGGAGCGGCGCTTCGACCTCGTGGTCCGCTTCGCCCGCGCGCTGCTCACGTCTCCCGACGCGGTGGGCCGGCTGCCGGTGTTCTCATCGGCGGGGACACCCATACCGCTCGCCCAGGTGGCGCGGATCGAGGTCACCGACGGCCAGACCATCATCGCCCGCGAGGCGGGGCGAAGGCGGCTCACCGTCCGCTCCGACATCGCGGGCCGCGATCAGGCCGGCTTCGTGGCCGAGGCTCAGTCCCTCTTCGCCCGCGAGCTGCCCGTGCCCCCGGGATACCGGCTGAGCTGGCTCGGCATGTTCGAGAACCTGGACCGCGCGCGCCGCCACTTCGCGGTGGTGGTGCCGGCTACCGTGCTGCTGATCTATGCGCTCTTGTTCGTGACCTTCCGCAGCCACCGGGCTGCTCTGCTCCTCCTGACCTCCGTCCCCCTCGCATTCGTCGGCGGAGCGCTCGCTCTCTTCGCGCGCGGGATGAACCTGAACGTCTCCACCGGCGTCGGCTTCGCCGCGCTCTTCGGCGTCTCGATCATGAACGGCGTCCTGCTGGTGAAGGCGATCACCACGCTGCGCGAGCAGGGCGAGTCGCTCGAGGACGCGATCGTGAGGGGCTCGCAGAACTGCCTGCGGCCGATCCTGATGGCCTCGCTCGTGGCCGTGCTGGGGCTGCTCCCCGCCTCCGTCGCCACCGGGCTCGGCTCCGACGTGCAGCGGCCCCTCGCCACCGTCATCGTCTGGGGGCTCTTGAGCGCGACCGTCCTCACCCTCGTGGTGGTTCCCGTCTTCTACCGGCTGTTCGCGCCGCCGCTGCCCGAGGCGGAGGTGGCCGCGGCCGAGCTCCAGGCCCGCTTCGTCGAGCCCCTCCCCGACGTGGCCGCGCAGGAGGTCGTGGCCCTCGTCGAGTACCTCGCGCGGGAGGGCGGCGAGGAGGAGATCTTCCAAATCGCCGAGGACCTGAAGAAGCCTTTCGACCGGCTGATCGGCGTCGTCAAGGCCGGCGAGCTCCTCTCGTTCGTCGACACGCCTCAGCAGATGGTGACCCTGACGAATGCAGGACGGCGGTTCGTCGCGGCGGACGCGGAGGAGCGGCGCAACCTGTGGCGCGAGCAGCTCCTCAAGCTGCGGCTCTTCGAGGACGTCCACGAGCTCGTGGCGGCATCGCCCGGGCGGCACATCCACCGCGAGTCCGCGCTCGAGGCGATCATGGACCGGATGCCCCACGAGGACCACGAGCGCGTGTTCAACACCTTCGTACGCTGGTCGCGGTACGGGGGCCTCTTCCACTACGACGAGGCGGAGCAGCGCCTGGGACTGGACGTCGTGCACGCCTGAGGAAGATGCGTCTGTCACGGAGGTCAAGATGAACCGAGTCGTGGTCCGCTTTGAGGACGGTCGTATCGTGAAGGGCTTCACCAACGACTTCCTGCCCGCGAAGTCGAGCTTTCATGTCTCCACCGCCGCCGCGGGCGGACCTGTGGCCAAGCCGGAGGAGATCCGCGTCGCCGAGCTGAAGGCGCTCTTCTTCGTGAAGAGCCTCGAGGGCGACCCGCAACACCATCGGAGCAACGAGCCCCCTCCGGGGGCGGCGGGTGGGCGCCGGATCCGCGTCGTGTTCAAGGACGGCGAGGTCCTCGTCGGCACCACCCAGGGTTACGATACGTCGCGTCCAGGCTTCTTCGTCATCCCTTTCGACGTCTCCGGCAACAACGAGCGCTGCTTCGTCCTGGCCGCGGCCGCCCAGGAGGTGAAGTTCGTCTAGCGATTCGTCGGCAAGATCATCCGTGAAGGGCCCTGCCATTCCTACAATCGTCGCTGTAGGTCTGGCCGCATCCTGATCCACTGGCGGCCTTGCGTCTGGCAGGGTCCTTGCGGCGGGGTTTCCGAGGGGGTATACGGGACCGATATCACGAAGAGGAGGAGCCATGGCAGTTGCCAAGG